>SXIZ01000168.1 GCA_005779525.1 Methylococcaceae bacterium | reverse complement strand
TGCAATGGTAAAGGTTTTACCTGACCCGGTTACTCCCAGCAAGGTTTGGTGTACTTCACCGTCCTGCAAACCCTCCACCAGTTGCTGGATGGCGGTCGGTTGATCGCCTGCGGGTTGATAACGACTATGAATTTTAAACGCTTTTTCCACAATATGAGTAATAGCTAGGCATAAATTATTGAGTTTTTGAATTTGAACTATTATACATTAGCGTATAATTACCAGTTGGACCGATAAAATTATTGCATTGACTCCCTATTTTTTCCGAACAGGAAGCAGGTGAGTGTGGGCTGTTTGCCGCAATTGAGTAATCACGTACCGTATTTTTTATAACTATCCTAACCGAATTATGAGTATTACACTTTCAGACCGAGTCAAAGCTGTTAAACCTTCTCCAACCTTGGCGATTACCGCAAGAGCTGCCGAAATGCGCGCTGCGGGTAAAGATATTATCGGCCTGGGTGCCGGGGAACCGGATTTTGATACTCCGCAACATATTAAAGATGCAGCGGTAACCGCAATTGCCAATGGCTTTACCAAATATACAGCGGTGGACGGCACTGCGGGTTTAAAAAAAGCAATTATCGCAAAATTTAAAAAAGATAATGGTTTGGAGTATACGCCAAAACAAATTCTAGTGTCGTGCGGCGGTAAGCAAAGTTCGTTTAACCTGACGCAAGCGTTATTGAACAAAGGGGATGAAGTGATCATACCAGCACCTTATTGGGTATCCTACCCAGATATGGTGTTATTGGCGGATGGGGTCCCGGTAATTATTCCTACTACCCAAGCACAGAACTTCAAAATTTCACCTGAGCAATTGCGGGCGGCGATCACCCCCAAAACCCGGTTGATTTTTATTAACAGTCCATCGAATCCAACCGGTGCTGCTTATACGCTTGCAGAATTAAAAGCTTTGGGAGATGTATTAGCCGAATACCCAGACATTATTATCGCTACCGATGATATGTATGAACACATTCTGTGGCAGCCGGGCACTTTCGTAAATATCTTGAATGCGCATCCAGAATTTTATGCACGTACCGTGGTGATGAATGGCGTTTCTAAAGCCTATTCGATGACTGGCTGGCGGATTGGATATGCTGCGGGTCCGCTGGATTTAATTGAAGCCATGTGCACAATTCAATCACAAAGCACCTCTAATCCAACTTCTATTTCACAAGTGGCTGCAGAAACTGCATTGCTGGGCGATCAAAGCTTTATCGCAGAAATGTGCGTTGAGTTTAAAAAACGCCACGATTATGTGGTGGCAGAATTAAATTCAATTGAGGGTGTTGAATGCTTGGAAACTGACGGCACTTTTTATGTATTTCCGAATGTGGAAAAGTTGATTGCGCGCTTAGATAATATCAATAACGATTTAGAGTTTGCGGATTATCTGATTGAAAAAGCGGGCGTGGCTTTGGTACCGGGTTCAGCGTTTGGTGGCGATGGTCATATCCGTATTTCGATTGCAACCAGCATGCAAAATCTGGAAAAAGCGATGGCGCGGATTAAACAGGCTATTTAAGTTGTTAATACTGTAAACGCTGACACTTTGTGGTGTAGCTCTCCTAAAGTTTAAAGCAGGAGAGCTACACAAGCTAAATTTATATCAATACTTTATACCGACATAATTTTGCGGTAAATATCTTTTAATTTCTCGGGAACCATTTTATTCACATTACTGGTTTCCAATTTTTCTAACATACTATCCAAAAAGGGTTCTGGCTCAGCTGAGGCTTCTTCAGGTTTAGCATCTTCCACGGCTGCGGGTTTTTTAAAGTTAACCCAGCCTTTCATTTTGTCTAGCGTGCCAGAACTAGGTTTGCTCTCTGCAATAACTTCGGCTGTAGCAACTTCAACAGCAGCCTCAGGTGTCTCTACAGCGACCGCTACGCTAGATTTCTTGCTACTGCCAAAGCTTTTGAGTTTACCAAATAGGCCAGGGCTAGCCGGACTACTACTTTCTTCCGTTACTGCAGATGACTCAGGTGCTGCGGGTGCTTCAGCTGGTGCGCTGGGGGCATCGGGGATTTCTGGGGCGCTTTCGACGACAGGGGACGCTTTTTTGCTAGCACCTAAGCCTTTAAGCGATCCCATAAAGCTGGAAAATTTACTGCTGGTTTGTGCCAAGCTGCTCTCGGCGGCCTGCTCAACTTCAGTGACTACTTCAGTCACATTCTCGACGACATTTTCTACCATTTCCTCTAAGGGCGCGACCGCCTCAGTGACAGATTCTATGACGCTTTCAGCTAATGGTGTTACCGCTTCTTCCACGGCTTCTACCGCTACTTTAACTTCGTGTTGTAACGTGTTTAGCGTCGCTGTGGCAGGTTCAATAATAGCTTGCGTCACGGTCGATGCGGCCGCGGCCAAGGTCACTGTTTGCGGTTTGGCTTCGAGTTCGGCAATTTTGTTTAAATTCTCTTGCTGGCTGGCTTGCAACAACTGTAATTCTTCATGCAATTGTGCTTGCTCTTGCTGCCAAGCTGATTTTTGAGCTTTATAGTCCTGTTCCAACGTTTGCTGTTGCGCCGTCAGATCTGATAATTGCAGTTGCAGTTTTTCTATTAAAGCCGCGTTCTCGCTTAACACTTGTTTCGTCTGTTGTTGCGCTTGCACAACGGCTAAGTGTTCTTGGGTAGAGGTTTTAAGGCGGGTGACCACTTGCTGCACCGTTTGACCCAAGGTCTCCGCAAGTTCGGCTTGCGCTATTCCAGGTAAATAAAATTCTGTTTGTAAGGTGTCAACGAGATGTTTAGCTTGTTTTTCCAGATTGAGCGTACGATCAATCAACGCTTTAGCTTTGAGTTGTTCAGCTTCTAATTGGCTGAGCTGCACAGTTTTTGCATCCAATTCACTGGCGGTATAGTGCAGTTGCTCTTTAACGTTATCGATTTCGGTATGCAGTTGTTGGCGTTCGGTTTCATGTGCCGATTCAGTTTTGCGTAGAGTTCCCCGTAACTTAGCAAGCTTAAGCTGGTAATTAATAATCATAACCAACCAGATTAATACAGCGACGACTGCGGCGCCCGCGATTGCTTGATACACGGGGTTACTCATGATGATGGCAAACCAACTCAAAAGCAATTCATTGATATTGTCTAGATAAATCTGCATAAAATAATCCTGAGCACACGAGTTTCTTGCTTGTAAGGTTACTCGCTCAAAGCAAAACCCGTTTTTGTTATTATGTTGGCATGGCGGTTCTGTACAACTAGGCAATATGCGTGAGTAACAAAGATCGCATAAGTTTAAGAATACACACTATTACTTGGCCTAGAGTATTGCAAGCATAAAAGAAGCGCCAGCGGAACACAACAAAAAACTTAGCAAGCCATTTAATTTCCTTGTGGATTGAAGTTTTTGCACAATTTAGCGCCGTCGTTGCTGGCGCAGGGCACGTAATTCGCGCTTTATGGTTTTTGGGGATAAGCTGCAGAGAACTAGCGCGCAAGCCTACACACCTATGATTGCTAAGAGCTTATAGACTTTGCGATTTAAGAATATTGGCGTATTTTGGTCTGATTCATAAATATTATGCTAGCTTAGAGTTTTTAACATGGAAGATAGATCATGTCGCGTAGCAAGTTTAATTGGCAAGTATTACTTACAAGCATTTGCATGATTACGTGGTGCAACTTTTCAATCCTGCATTTGGCCCTGGCCGATGAACTGGGGGGCGGTTTTGCTGCATGCCAAGAAGGCAGCAGTCAACTCAGCGACTTTACGATTCGGCGTGCGCCAAAAGAGATTTTGTTGGTGCCATTAATGTATCGTAATCCCGATGTTGCTCGCGAAAATGCGCATTGGCCCGAACCTTATGCGCGGCGTTTGGAAGCGTTTTATCGTGCGCGCTATCATGCGCATGTAACCTTTCTGCGGAATGTGCGTACCTGGAAAGATTATTATGCCCAAACCGATGCACTCCGCCAGCGCGGAGCAAGCTTTGACCGTGCCATATTTATCGCGCATGGCGGTTACGATGGCCCTATTTTAAATACGGATGTGCTGCGCGAAGACCGAACGCAACAAGGCGATCAGACCTTAGTCCTGCAATTAACGGAAGCGCAACCGGGTAATCAGCATGTGATTGCGCTTAGTTATAAGCCGCATGAAAATCCAGCATTTGCAGACTATGTCGATCAGCATTGGCGCGAATTACTGGAACTGCCTCCCAATGAGGCGAAAGCGACGTTACGCCGCATGCGCCAACAATTGCAGCCCGTGGATAATAATTGTTTTAATAAATTCTGCCCCAACACCAAGCTGCAAGAGCTGCCGGAAGCGTTACGCTCAGAGCGGTTGGACAGCTGTGATCAGGTTTGCCGAAAATCCTTATATGATATTAAATATTACGAAGAAGCCAGTGAAGCACGCTTTAACTTGTACGCTAATAGCTTACGCGACTTAGTTAAAGCGGATGGTTTGATTTTTATGGGGGAATGCAATGCCGGAACCGCAACCCCCAAACAGTATTCGCATTGGGATACGCCGGGCATCGTGGTCAGTTCTAAAATCGCAGGTGGGCCATATCAAAATTATGTGCATTTACTGAGCAATGCGACAGGGAGAGCGGTAGCCGGACCGATTGGTAAAAGTAGTGCAGAAGATATTGTTAAACGCATTATGGCGTTAGAAAATAATCACGAACAACGGTATTTATGCGTTGCACAGCCACTAAATCGTTTTAGTGATTTGCACTAACCTATAGATTTTTCACTGAGCAAGCAGGGGGCTCACTATGCAAAAGTGTACTTGGGCGCTGTCGGATACGCTTTCTGAAGCTTATCACGATCAGCAATGGGGCGTGCCAGTGGACGATGATCGCTTGCTGTTCGAAATGCTGATTTTAGAGGGCGCACAAGCGGGTTTGAGTTGGGTAACGGTTTTAAAAAAACGCGAAAACTACCGCCAAGCTTTTGCCGAGTTCGATGTACATAGCGTTGCCAAGTTTGATGCAGAACGCATACAAGCCTTGTTGGACAATCCAGGAATTATTCGCAATCGCTTAAAAATTCAATCCACCTTATTAAATGCACGAGCGTTTATCCAGGTGCAGCAGGAATTTGGCAGTTTTGATGCCTACATCTGGCAATTCGTCGGCGGTACCCCTAAACAAAACCATTGGCAATCCCATAGTGATTTACCTGCCAGTACGCCAGAATCAGTAACTATGAGTAAAGATCTCCTCCGGCGAGGCTTTAAATTTGTGGGCCCCACGATTTGCTATGCCTATATGCAGGCAATTGGTATGGTGAATGATCATGTCACCGCATGTTTTCGTCATGCGCAATTGAGCAAATAGCTAAAAGCGTTTATCCTGCTTGTTTAGCGCTGCAAGGTCAGCCATGCAGCTTGTTTCACTTATTCAAAAATACCTATGGATTTAATACTAGTTATCAAAGCCTTAATTTTAGGCATCGTAGAAGGCTTGACCGAATTTTTACCGATTTCCAGTACTGGACATTTGATCTTGGTGGGGGATTTACTGCACTTCAACGACGAAAAAGGCAAAGTATTTGAACTGGTCATTCAAGTCGGTGCCATTTTGGCGGTGTGTTGGGAATATCGTAAAAAAATCTGGTCGGTCTTGACAGGTCTTAGTAGCGACCCTGTGGCACAGAAATTTGCAGTTAACTTAAGCATTGCCTTTCTACCGTTAGCGAGCTTGGGCTTTTTATTTGGTAAACATATCAAAGCGCTATTATTTAAACCAGTGCCAGTGGCCTTGGCTTTTATTTTCGGGGCATTCATCATTATCTGGGCCGAAAAACGCCAGCACACCGTGCGAGTGGAATCCGTGGATGATTTAACCCCGCTGGATGCACTTAAACTTGGGCTAGCGCAAGCCTGTGCGTTAATCCCGGGGATGTCGCGTTCGGGGTCAACTATTATCGGCGGCTTATTTTTTGGACTGTCACGCAAAGCCGCGACCGAATTTTCTTTCTTCCTAGCCATTCCTACGCTAGTCGTGGCTAGCTTGTATGATCTGTACAAACATCGGGAATTATTGGAATTAGCTGTGGATGCCCCGTATTTTGCCGTCGGTATGCTGGCCGCGTTTATCAGTGCCTTATTAGCGATTAAAGGCTTGCTACGCTATATCAGTGGGCATGATTTCATCGTGTTTGCTTGGTATCGTATTGTGTTTGGCTTAGTGGTTTTGGGGACGGCGTATAGTGGTTTGGTGGAGTGGTCGGCAAGTTGAGGTTGAGGTTGAGGTGATTTCATTAAGCCGTCGAATGGTATGGCTGTCTGTAGCTTACTCTATAGCAGTTAAATATTGGCCTATAGCGCCAAATCAGGAGCCTGGATTACTAAAGCGGGGGGCGCTTTTTATATCCATGTGTAACTATTTACCGTTGATAAGCTGGGTAAGAACTACTGCCCACTTTGTGCTAGCTAGTCGTTAATTTTACAATGTTAAGGCACATTCCGCCAAAAGTTAACTTCAGTAATTGATTTTCCATCAATGCCCACAAATCGATCGGATATACGCTCTTCGATTTCAATAAACCCAAGTTTTTTGAATACCTCTACATTCCCTGTTTCTTTAATGGTTGTCAACGACAACGCTGGTAAACCTAGCTCAACTGCAAGCTTAGCTGTATACTCAATGAGGGCGGAGGCTACCCTACGCCGTCGATGTGTTTGAGCGACCGCAATGCCTTGAACATAGAGAAATAAAGATTGTGGAATATACTCAGTAACACCAATGACATTACCCGAATCATCTAATGCCACAATTCGTAAGTTTGTCCCTATTCCGTTAAGCAATTGATCCTTTGGATTTGGTTTTGGGGCATAAACCTCTCGTAGTTCGCGAGTACATGCTGTATAGATGAGTTGGACTGACTCGGTATCGGTGGCGATAAAATTTCGGATGATAATCATACGTGGACCAATCTGATATTAGATCATTTATCTTAGCAAAGAGTTACCACTTAAAATTGCCTATAATTTAAAAACTTTTTTCTTAATCATTAACGCCCGATTTGGAATGTGATCACTATTAGTAAGCCATTCGCACAGGCACAGCTTTTCATCAACTGTATTTATTGACTTAGTTAACCCAACATTCCGTTACACTAAATGCAGGCACGCGCTACTAACATTGCCTCCCTAATACATACATTAACACCCTCCATCTGCGACAATTTGTCGCGCGGCGTTTTGCCACATTTTCAGTGCGTAATTTCTCTTCTACACTTCAGCATCATTCATATTCGCGGTTTAGGCCCGCATGGCGACAGGAGTTAATATGCATAGAAATTTCAGTACCACCGATACTCAGGCGAGTAAACAATTAGAATTGCAACAGCAAGTTGCTTTTCATGAAGCAGGACATGCGGTTGCCATTTATTTGCGGAATCAGCAATGTAATTTACCGCCTGTGTTTTTTCAAATCACGCTACGTGATAGTCAGGGTTTGCATGGCAATGAGCCATGGGCGAAAGTGGAAGGCGGGCGACTGATTCAGAATCTACCGCATTCGTTACTGCATTTTTCAACAGCGGACCAGCAAGCTTATTTGTGGGCGTTCGAGGCAGATATGGTGAATTTACTGGCAGGGCCTTTGGCGGAAGCAAAATATGTTGCTCTACGCGATGGCGAAGCGATTAATCGCCAGTTGATTAATGTTGAGGCGTTACGCTTTTATGGTGGTGCTGCTGATGTGGCTTTAGTGCAAGAATATATCGATTGTTTTACCCACACCATGGCACAAGGCAGCGAAAAAATTGCGCAAATATTTTTGGAAGCCTTTAACTTTATTGAGGATCCTCTATATTGGCAGCTGATTGAGCATTTGGCTCGGTATATTATTGCCAGTAACAAGCAAATTTTAGGATGTGCCGAGATTATCGCGGTCGTGGATGAGGCGATGCTGCACTGCAAACCCATGGGCTCGCTCGGTCAAATGCCGCGTTTTCAAGAAGCACGACTTTAAGTTTTACTGCGCTTTATGGAGGTTCAAGGGCTGCTCTTCAGGGTCTGTATGAATGCTGACATCCAAATGTGGATAGGGGATCTCGATGTGATGTTGCCGAAACGCTTGTTCCAATTTGAAATGCAGATCATGGGTCACTTGCGGGCGGTCAGTTAATTTTCCCACAAAAATGCGGATTGAAAAGTTCAATGCACTATCGCCAAAGCCAATGAGGACGACATTGGGTTCTGGGACTTTTAACACCTGTGGAATTTCACGGATCGTGTCTAACATGATTTGATGCGCTAATTCGATATTTGAGCCATAGGCGATGCCTACTGGGATGACCAGACGCGTGATGGGGTCGGTCAGGGTCCAATTGATTAATTGATTGGTGATAAAGGTTTTATTGGGGACGATCAGTTCTTTTTGGTCATTGTCAATGAGCGTGGTAGCGCGGATTTGAATGCGATTGACTATGCCAGTGGTTTCGCCGACGGTAACGGTATCGCCGACGCGAATGGGTCGTTCGAATAATAAAATGATCCCCGAGACCATATTGGCAAAAATTTCCTGCAAGCCAAAGCCCAAGCCCACCCCTAAAGCAGCTGCAAGCCATTGTACTTGCGCCCAACTCCCGCCTAATTCCGCAGCGCAACGAATCAACGCTAAGGTCATAATCAGATATTTGCTGAGTTGGATTACTGCGTAGCGGCTACCTGCTTCTATGGCCAAACGTCTAAAGATCAGTATATCCATTAAGCCTGCGAGATTGCGAACGGTGATGAAGGCAATGACTAAATACAGTAGGGCAAAAATCAGGTTGTTTAAGGTGATCGGCTTTAATATTTCTTGTTGATCGACCATCTCTTCATACTGCCAGAGTTCCACTTGGTCGAGGATGGAAAAAGCGGGCAGAATGTCTTTCCAGACCATCCAGGCGCATAAGGTTAATCCCAGTAGAATCGCAAAATTCAGAATTTGAATGGTTTGGGCATTGATGGTGTTGATATCAAACAAGCGTTCATTGATTATGGCTTCATGCGCTTCTTCTTGCAAAATTTGGTTGATGCGCGCATTTTCCTGCGCCAATTGCCGATTGACTAAAAACAGCCAGCGCAAAATTAATTCGTGCAGCATAATCGCGATTACGATTAATACTAAACTGGCGATAAATTTATCATTTAATTCTAAAGCGCTTTGATAATAACCACTGGCGGCAAATATTAAATTGACCAACGGCGTGCCAATTAAACCTGGAAACCAAATCCAGCGCAGTTTGCTTAACCAAGTATGGGAATTATCATAAATATGTTTCGGCAAAATTTCGTTTTTGGGATTAGCTAAATTCAGCAGTACATAGTTCAGTAACAATAAGCTGAGGATTAACGCGCTACGTCCCAAGGTATCAGCTAACGCTGGATTGTCGTAATGATTGCTAAATACCATTATCCCCAAGGCGGGCAAGGTTAGGTATTTGAATAATTGCAGTTGCGTGCGGATAATCGCTAAGGGGTTTTTACGCCAATGAAAATGTTTTCGGGCGATGCCATCGATACTAAATAAGGTATGAAAAAATTGAATAAAAAATAATGGAATTGAAATAGAGCGCAGTGCCAGTCCAAAAGATTTGCTAAAACTGCTTAACTGCATATCACCACTTAAAAACCAGCCCAGATAATGTAAGGTCAACCCCAAAGGCGCGACTAAGACCATGGTCAAAATAATATTCAGCGTTGTATATTTAAATTGATCGGTCGCAGGTTTGAGGACTTTACTGTTATTTTCGAGAATGAGGTTAAGTACCTTGTCTTTAAAATAGCGTAAGATTAATAAATTCCCGAGCGCGATAAAACTTAGAAAAGGATGCTTGCGGATACCTGCGAACAGTTCGACAGCGACGGTCAGCCAGTGCTGAGGCGCTAAAAAATCCCGTAGTGCATGGTAAATTTGTTTCGGAAAATCGAAATCTATGGGTAGGGAACTGGGAACCCACAGTAAACGCTTGTCTAGATACGCTGCATAATTATTGGCTTGGGTCACCAATTCTTGGCGGGAAAAACTTAAGTCATTCAACGCACGCAGATAGTGAGTATATAAATCGCTAAGCTTCTGCAAGACTTCTTTTTGGGAATTCAGCAGAATCCGCAATTCGGCTTTGATGCGTGAACGTGTGGGTCCGGGGGTGTTTGGCGCAACTTGCTCATTGAGTAAGCGCGTCATTTCGGCATCGATATCGCCGAGCAACTTGACTTTATCTTCCAGTTTAAACTGATTCAAACTTGCAACTGCGGTCTCACTCTCCAGGTCTTGCGATTGCAGTAAAAACTCATCTGAAAAGCGAATATTACGCCGCTGCTCGCGGAGTGCTCGTCCGAGTGCCGGGCTTAGACCTGCAAGATTAATGCGTTTCTCGGCGCTTTTTTCATTTTCTGCTATGGCAGTGGTTTGCGCATTGATTGTGTTTTTTTGGCTATTCAGTTGTTCGAGTTTTTGAGTAATGCTTTGTAACTCGCGACTAAATTGAATATTTTCACGGGTAATGATTTGGATGACTTGGGGTTTGTCGGCCACGTCTTTTTCGGCTTGCGAAAGTTCCTCGTTGACTTTATCGGCCTCTTCTTGGCGGCGCAAGGCGAGTTGCTCTTCAATTGCGGTAATAATGGGTTCTAAGGCTGCGCGTTTGAGGCTAGTCTGCTGTAGATTTAACTTTAATAATTGGGTGCGAATATTGTTGCTGATAGTTTCCAAATCATACATTTTTAGCTCGGCAGTACGGGCTTCAATTTCGGTTTGTAAAAACAGTTGTTGTGCTTCGGCTTCCAATTTACTGTTATTTCCGCTACGTAAAAAATTTTCCAGTTTTAGTTGCGCAGCGTCCAAAGCTTGTTTGGCGGCAGTAGCTTCGGTATGAATTAATTGTGGGCGGCTGTTTTGCAGTAACACTTCACTATTGGTTTTATTGATCACGCCGTCTAAATCACTCAGCTTACTTTTCTCAATGATATAGCGTTGTTCTAATTCGTCCGTGGGAATCGCTTGAAAATTTTCTAGCGGTTTGTCGTTGCTGGAGTTTTGACTGCGCTCTAACTCGGATTGCAGGGTTTTAATCTTGAGCGGGGCAGAGCTTAAGGCATCTTGGTAATAGCTGGTTTTTTGTCGCGCCTGGCTTAAATCATCCAAGTTTTCTTTCGCCGCTTGATAAGTGTTTACAATTTTATTTTTGTTGACCTCATCTAGCCCTTGTTTTTCATTCACCAGCTTGATTTTGCTTTCTATGGCTTCAACGCTGATGTTTTTGTCTAAAGTGTTGCCTAAGGATTTGGAGTTGCTTTCAGCAGCTTGGGCTAGGTCCAAGGTACAGCACAACATTATAAGTAGACAGCAAAATCCCAATGAGCGAGTCGAGGAAATATACTTAAATAAAGCGGTTATTGACATTGAGGCATAATACCAGGTTGAAGAATGGCAGAAATCTGCAGTTACATAGTATAAAACTGCTACATACTTGACTTAAGAGCGCAGAAATACGTTACGCGCCGAATTTTCAATAAAGCTAAACATTGTTCTGACTAGCTAAAGCGCACTATTGTTATGGGGGTAATTGTACCAAATTCAGTTATGTTCAATCTTTAGGATTGACGATGTGTGAAAACCACGCTAAAACGCATACTTTGTGTTGTTTTTTATCCACAAAAAACAATCAAAAACATACTTTTTAAGTAATTGAAATTAAATGTTTTTTTATAAAAAAAGCAAATTTTGGCGCTTGCGGAGTTGAAAAATCTAAAATTAATCCCATAATGCTGATATTAGCCTATCTATAGGTTATTTTTTAATTGGTGTGATTTGCAATTATCTAAACAGGCATTTTGAGCAATGAGTGATTTCATCCCCGGCCAACGCTGGATTAGTAATACAGAGTCTGAGCTGGGTTTGGGCTTGGTACTAGACGTTGAGTTTAATCGCGTAAGCATGTTATTTTTAGCGTGCGGCGAAAAACGCTTATATGCTGCGGATAACGCTCCGTTAACGCGGGTGCGCTTTGCCGAAGGCGATGCCATTGAATCTATGGATAATGAATATTTGCTGGTGCAGAAAGTCGTCGAAGAAGGCGGTATTATCACCTATTACGGTGTTGATAGCGAAGGCAAACCAGCGCACATGGAAGAAATGGAATTAAACCATCATATCCAATTCAACAAACCGCAAGATCGTTTATTTGCCGGACAAACTGATCCTGAGTCCTGGTTTCTGCTACGTTATGAAACCTGGAGACGTGCACAACAACATCAACAAGCCGAATATAAAGGCTTGCAGGGAGGGCGTACCTCATTATTGGCACATCAGTTGTATATTGCCCACGAAGCCGCCAACCGTTTGTCGCCGCGCATTATGCTGGCGGATGAAGTCGGTTTAGGTAAAACCATCGAAG
>SXIZ01000167.1 GCA_005779525.1 Methylococcaceae bacterium | reverse complement strand
GCATAATTGTGATTGCAGCGACTAACCGTCCTGATGTCCTTGATAAAGCATTATTACGTCCGGGTCGTTTTGATCGCCAAGTCACTGTGGGATTGCCTGATATTAAAGGCCGTGAGCAAATCCTAAATGTGCATTTGAAAAAAGTCCCCATGGATACCGATGTGGTGCCCAAATATATTGCGCAAGGCACACCAGGGTTTTCTGGTGCGGATTTAGCTAATTTGGTTAATGAAGCTGCCTTATTTGCGGCGCGCTTCAATAAACGATTAGTCTCCATGGCTGATTTGGAAAAGGCAAAAGATAAATTGATCATGGGTGCAGAAAGACGCTCCATGGTGATGGGGGATAAAGAAAAGCGGATGACGGCGTATCATGAAGCGGGTCACGCCATTGTTGGTCGTTTGGTGCCAGAACATGATCCTGTGTACAAAGTAAGTATCATGCCGCGGGGTAGAGCTTTAGGAGTAACGATGTTTTTGCCTGAAGCTGATCAATATAGTGCCAGTAAATGTAAACTAGACAGCATGATTTCTAGTCTCTACGGTGGTCGTATTGCCGAAGACATGATTTTCGGCTGGGAGCAAGTGAGTACTGGAGCTTCAAACGATATCGAACGTGCCACAGAATTAGCCAGAAACATGGTGACCAAATGGGGCTTATCACAACGCTTAGGTCCTTTGGCGTATAGCGAAGAAGAAGGTGAAGTGTTCTTAGGGCGCTCGGTCACTCAACATAAATCCGTGGCTGAAGAGACCTCGCATACTATCGATGAGGAAATCCGTTCATTTATCGACAAAAACTATAAACGTGCGGAAAATATTTTGAAAGAAAACGAAGATATTTTGCACGCAATGGCGGCGGCGTTAATGAAATACGAAACCATCGACAAAGATCAGATCGATGATTTAATGAATCGCAGACCTGTTAGAGATCCAGTCGGTTGGGATGATAGCAGTCCTTCGGGTGGCAACGGCGTTGGCGTCAAATTCGATGGTTTAGATCAAAAAAAACCTACGATTGGCACCACGGCTGAGCAAGGATAGCATTAAGTTTTTCTGCTAGACCCAAGAGAGGCGCAAGCCTCTCTTGCGATTTCAAAAATAATTTTCTGTAATTCTCGCGCTCATGCGCAAGTTTTTCTGGATAGCCAGTGTGTAGAATTTTTTTCACATCATCTTGCTTCTGATTTTCTAAAAGCTGTTTAATTTTAAACCCTAGCAGCATTCGACTGTTCTACTCAATCTTGCTCTCAGAAAACCCACTGTAAATAATTTACTAAACATGGAGTTAATATGACAAAAAAATATTTTGGTACAGAGGGTATTCGTGGCAAAGTCGGGGAATATCCGATAACCGCCGATTTTATGCTTAAATTAGGTTGGGCTGCGGGGCGAGTGTTTGCGAATGAAGGGCATGGGTTTGTTCTGGTGGGTAAAGATACGCGTATTTCGGGATATATGTTCGAATCATCTCTGGAAGCCGGCTTGACCGCTGCTGGGGTAGATACGCGACTACTTGGACCGATGCCTACACCCGGGGTTGCTTACCTCACGCGTACGCTTAGAGCACAAGCTGGCATCGTTATTAGCGCCTCACACAATCCTTATTACGATAATGGCATCAAATTCTTTTCAGTTGAAGGTACAAAACTTCCTGATGAATTAGAGCATAAAATTGAGCATTATTTAGACATGCCCGTCACAACCGTCGAATCCTCCAAATTAGGCAAAGCCAAACGTATTGTCGATGCGGCTGGACGCTATATTGAATTTTGTAAAAGTACCATTCCAACACAATTTGATTTTGATGGGCTACGCGTGGTAGTCGATTGTGCTAATGGCGCGACTTATCATATTGCGCCGTATGTATTTAGCGAAGTTGGCGCCGAAGTCATCACCATTGGTGCTGAGCCGGATGGATTAAACATCAATGAGCAGTGTGGCGCCACCCATACCGATAAATTGGTGGCGAAAGTTTTAGAAGTGGGGGCAGACTTAGGGATTGCCTTAGATGGTGATGGTGATCGACTGATCATGGTAGATCACAAAGGCGAGGTCGTTGATGGTGATGAGTTGATCTATATTATCGCGAAATCCAGACAAGAAAGCGGACGATTAATTGGCCCCGTCGTGGGGACCTTAATGACTAACCTAGGCATGCAACTTGCGCTGCAACGTTCAGGAATAGAATTATTGCGGGCAAAAGTCGGGGATCGCTATGTCATGGAAATGATGACAGAACACCAAAGTATTCTCGGCGGCGAGGGCTCTGGACATATCATCTGTTTGGATAGAACCTCTACGGGGGATGGCATCGTCGCTGCACTACAAATCTTGGCAGAAATGCAGCAAACAGGTAAAACCCTGCACGAGCTTAAATCTGGAATGCAAAAATATCCGCAAGTGTTAGTGAATGTTAAAACTGCCAGCAAAGTCAATCCAGATGATGTGGATTCGATAAAACAGGCTGTCAGCAGCCTAGAAAAAAAGATGGGCGACAATGGTCGCGTCTTACTACGTGCCTCAGGAACAGAGCCACTTATCCGGGTCATGGTGGAAGGTGAGCAAGCCGCACAAGTGCAAGAATATGCGCAACAATTAGCAGAAGTTGTAAGAAATGCGATAGGTGCTTGAATTCAAATTCATATAACTATATCATACGCAGTTTGATTCCATAGGGGGAAATAATGCGTCGATCACTGGTAGTTGGAAATTGGAAAATGAATGGCACACGTGAAAGTGCTGCAGCGTTAGTTCAAGGTATTCTTGCTGGTTTAGATGGAGATATTGCTGACATCGCGGTTTGTGTACCCTATGTCTACCTGGAGTCTGTAGGTAACATTATCAATAGCACTCGCTTAGGTCTTGGAGCGCAAAACATCGCAGATAAAGCCTCAGGTGCTTATACAGGTGAAGTTTCTGCAAGCATGCTCGCCGAAGTTGGTTGCAAATATGCCTTAGTGGGCCACTCTGAAAGACGTACCTACTACGGAGATTCCGATGCAAGCGTTGCTGCACGTTTCGTGCAAGCACAAACCCAAAATATCATTCCAATATTATGTGTGGGCGAAACTTTAGAACAACGTGAACAAGATCAAACAATCGCTGTTGTTAATGAGCAACTGGATGCGGTCATTGAATTAGCAGGTATTGCGGCTTTCAATAACGCAGTAATCGCCTATGAGCCTGTTTGGGCAATCGGCACTGGAAGAACAGCAACGGACGACCAAGCACAAGAAGTTCATAAACACATCAGAAGCTACATTGCAGCAAAAGATCAAGCCATCGCCGAAAAAATACAAATATTATACGGTGGCAGCGCCAAACCTGACAATGCTCAAGGTCTTTTCGCAATGGCTGACATAGATGGCGGTTTAATAGGTGGGGCCTCGTTGGATGCAGAGTCCTTTTTAAAGATTTATCATTCAGTTTCAAAGTAATTAAAACTTTCTATGTATCAAGTAATAATTGTAATTCATGTGCTGCTAGGAATTGGTATAATAGGCCTAGTATTAATGCAGCAAGGTCGTGGTGCAGATGCGGGTGCTGCCTTTGGTAGTGGGGCATCGGGTTCAGTATTCGGCGCACAAGGTACAGCCTCGTTTTTGTCCAGAACAACCGCTATTTTTGCTACTCTATTTTTTATCACCAGCTTAAGTTTAGCCTTTTTAAGTGGAAAAACTAATCAAGTTGTTGATATTATGCAAGAAACTAAAGTTGAAACTAATGCAGAAGTCCCTGCAGTTTCAACTGCACCCGCAGCACAGGCTCCCGTAGCGAATGCCGCAGACATGCCAGTTGTTGCAAAACCTGCAGAGGCTACCTCTGCAAATCCAGCGGTAGTGCCAGAAAAACCAGCAGCAAAATAAATATGCCGATGTGGTGGAATTGGTAGACACGCCATCTTGAGGGGGTGGTGACGCAAGTTGTGCCGGTTCAAATCCGGCCATCGGTACCAACATAAGATTCAAGGAAGATTTAAGAAGTACAAAAACCTGCAAGTTACAAAGCTTAGCGGGTTTTTTATTGTCCAGAGAAGTATAGCGAAATGCAGTAACACTCGACAACTTTTGCAGTAACATTTACAGTAACTCAAAAGCAGTAAAATAAGTTACTGCATATTGGGAGTTACTGCAATGGCAAAAGACCTACTGAAAGACATCACCATCCGCAATGCCAAGCCAACCGACAAAGACCAGCGCTTAACAGACGGCGCGGCCTGTATCTACTTATCAAGCCCAATGGCTCAAAATGGTGGCGTTTTGATTATACTATTGGCGGCAGCCGCAAAACCTTATCCTTTGGCGTTTATCCTACGATTGGCTTAAGCGCTGCGCGTAACCAGCGCCACGAGGCACAGCAACACATTGCCCAAGGCATTGACCCGTCTACATTGCGCAAAAGCGAAAAAAGCCAACAAACCGCACAGGCAGAAAAAGAACACTGCATTGCCCTCGGCATACCCATCAAAGGCACGTTTGAAGCGGTAGCGCTTGAATGGCAGGCAAATAAATACAGCAAAGAAGTGGTACCCGTCACCCTGCATAGGACCACCCGCAAGCTAGAATTACATCTATTCCCATTG
>SXIZ01000166.1 GCA_005779525.1 Methylococcaceae bacterium | reverse complement strand
TCGCCACGAGATTTAGCTATTCTTGCCAGCCATGTACGGCAAGACTTTAAACAATACTTCCCATTGTTCTCTACTGAAAGTTTTAATTTCAAAGGGCGTAACTTACCCAATATCAATAGCTTTCTCAAATCCTATGTCGGGGCGCAAGGAATGAAAACTGGGTTTACCTGCGGCTCGGGTTATAACTTAATTGCCGCGGCGCAACGCGAGGGTAAACATTTAATCGGCGTGCTGATGGGTGCAACTTCGCGCGGAGAACGCAATCAATTAATGACGTCCATGTTAGATCAAGGTTTTGCTAATTTTGACCTGACGGATGCGGGGCAAAATCTACTGTCGCTCAATGCCGAGGATTTCTCTTCTGCCCCCTATCAACTACCTGCGGGCAGTTGCCGTTATGAAGACTACACCACTATTACTCGACATAATAACGAAACCGTGGGAAACAGATATGCGGCGCTGGCTCCGACACCGTCCCCTTCTAGTAATTTTCAAAAAACGAGCTTTAATTCAGCCGCCACTGAGATTCCTGCGAGCCAAAGCACCCTCAAAAATTGGACAGTGGTCCTCGGCGCCTTTAGTGAGCGTAATGAAGCTGAAGCCTTTAACCAAGATGTACGCAGCAAACTAGACGAGTTAGCAAATTTAGGCTATCCGGTCGTCCTGCAGCATGAAACCGATGGGGTTAACTTATGGCATGCTTTATGGACCGGACTCACGGGTATGAATCAAGCTAGTCAAGTATGTAAACATCTCTGGGAAAGCGACATAGAATGCAGTATTCTGCCTGCAGAAGTGATCGCGGCTAAAGATGCACCCTGGCGCTAAAATGGCTGATATCTCTGATTTACCCGATATAGATTTCTGCATCAAATTCTGCTTTGCACTGCACTCAACACACTTTTTGCCACGTTAGGGAGTAATCTTGCTTGAATTCACAAGTTTTGGTTGATAAAGCTGATGCTAACCCTCATGTCTGAACTGGATGGCTGAGTCAAAGTTCGTAGACTCGCCGATGGTCAAAGTGGTTGGTACAGCACAATAAATAACGCTCATGAAACGATTTTTTTTACTTATTCTGTTGATTTGGCAGCAACAAATTAAACTTTATCTCACCGCTGCCTGTATAGGCGCGGTGATTGGTATTTTTGTATTAGCGCCTAGCTACGACTATATTAATCAACGTGAACAGGACACTGATCCTTTATCATCAGTCCAGTATATGTTTAAACAAGTTTCGGAGATGTTGACCGGAAAAATATCGCATAACGATTTTATGCTGATCATGTTTTATGCCGAAATTGGCGCCATGATTGGGTTATTATCCTTGGTGCTGTATAAACTGTTGCATAAACGTTTGGTGCATATTGACTATTTAAAAAACGAGTTGGAAAAAGATCTGCCATCTATTATCCGCAATGGTGAAGGCCCTTATCTAGAATTCAAATCCACTTTACGCTGGGATTTAGCAGAATCACGCATTAACCGAGCACTGGAAAATGTCGTGCTAAAAACCCTTGCGGGTTTTTTAAATAGTTCCGTTGGAGGAACCTTACTTATCGGGGTAGCTGATAACGGCGAACTGTTAGGCTTAGACAAAGATTTTCAAACGCTAAAACGTCAAGATCAAGATGGCTTTGAACAAACCTTGATGACCCTAATCTCTGCCAATTTAGGCGCGGATTTATGTGCATATGTGCATGTGCTATTTCATGTCATAGACCAAAAACAGATTTGTCGCTTAATCGTCTCTCCCGCCAATCGCCCCGTGTTTTTAGATGCGGGCAATAATCCAAAATTTTATGTTCGCACCGGGGGGGCAACCCGGGATTTAAATATTCAAGAAGCTTTAAGTTATGTGGGTGAGCGCTGGAGACGCTTTTAGGGGTTAAGCTGGGGAAGAGCTGGCGAAATGCTGTTTGAGCCTGCGCCAGCATAGTTCACTGGGAAATTGGACGACTGCAAACTACTGGACAGCATTGCTGGCCCAGAGTGACAGAAGCTTTAATCAATAAAACGTTTCGTTAAATCCTGATAAGCATCAATGCGTCGATCTCTTAAATATGGCCAGATTTGACGAACGCGTTCGTTATGTGCGGCATCGATACTCGCAACTAATAACTTGGTTTCGGTCGCATTCGCGCGGCACAAATAATCGCCTTGTGGCCCCGTAATAAAACTATTGCCCCAAAAATCGATGCCCGCATCACTGTCCGGTGCCTTTTCAAAACCGATGCGATTACACGCAATCACAGGAATACCATTGGCAACCGCATGTGCACGTTGAATGGTAATCCAAGCATCCAGTTGCCGTTCTTGTTCTGGCTGATCATCTTCGGGATTCCAACCAATGGCAGTGGGATAGATTAAGATTTCTGCCCCCGCTAACGCCATTAATCGTGCAGCTTCTGGGAACCATTGGTCCCAGCAAATTAGGACTCCAAGTTTGCCGATACTGGTACTAATCGGCTGAAACCCCAAATCACCTGGGGTGAAATAGTATTTTTCATAAAACCCAGGATCATCTGGAATATGCATTTTGCGGTATTTGCCTGCCAGCGTACCATCCTTATCTAACACCACTGCGGTGTTGTGATACAGACCAGGTGCACGTTTTTCAAACAAGGTACTGACGATGACTATATTTAAGTCTTTAGCCAACTTAGCAAGGATTTCGGTCGTAGGACCTGGAATGCTTTCTGCGCTACTGAACTGCTGAAAATCTTCATTTTGACAAAAATACGGGCCTAAATGTAATTCCGGTAACACGACTAAATCCGCACCTGCGGCAGCGGCCTGATGTATTTGGGCAATGGAGTAATTAAGATTTGACTGTGGGTCTTGATCACAAGGTTGTTGTACCGCACTGACAATTAATTTCGCTTTCATAATTTAAAAGATAAAAAATCATACAATCCGATATTTTATAGTAATTGCACAACTGCTTTAAAAAAAATGCATTTCCAGCTCACAGTTTCAAGTTTGCGCTCGACCTAACAGAAGCAACTTAACCTTTCCATTTAGCATACACAAAGCAAGCACCTGAAAACACGGCAGTGGCAGTCGCCACATTCACAATAATAGGGGCTAAGGTCACAATTAAAGGCGGATCGCTAAACCCCATAAACACCGCTAGGGCGGAGAGTCCAGAGGGTTCAAGTTGCGAAGCCACAATGCTGACTAGAGTTGAAATGATGCCAAAGGTCATGGAAATATCTTCAGCACGTTTGGCAACTCTGACGTGTTTTTTTTCGGGGGGTAGGCTCATAATCGGGTCAAATAGCGGCAAAATTTAAATTCTAGCCTAGCTACAAATTTCCTGTAAACCCCCAAACGCTACAGATGCTATCCAGCAACGAATAATTCTCAAGAATCCTCAATCAACCTAGGTATAATCGCCGTATTTAGCTTGGTAACAATTTGCGCAGCATTTACGCACATTTGCTGGCATGGGCTTAGGAAATTATTTTTTCTCCGTGTGGTTGCCATGTTAAATCACACTTATTGCTAACCTTTTTGAATCGTTATTGCATGCAAAATTTACGTTCTGGTTTTTATACTCACCTGCGACTGTTCAGTGAGTTTGAGTTATCTCGAATGTTTAGTACACGCCGCGGCATCGTCAGCGTCGTCACCTTTGCCGTGGTCTGGTATTTTATTTTGTTTTATCCCCTGCGCTTTGCTGCCAGTGTGATGGTGCAGGAAAAACAGGCTATGCATGGCTTACGTTTTTTTGAATTTATCGGTTTAGGCGGCTATCAAAACTGGTCGGTCCCGGAATTAAATGTCTTCTGGCATTTTGGTTTGTTTATTTTTCCTATGCTCAGTATCACGCTGGCAGCGGATCAAACCTGTTCCGACCGTGAACGCGGCACCTTACGTTTTTTAAGCTTACGCAGCAGCCGCAACGCTATTTTCTTTGGCCGTTTTGCAGGTGTGATCTTAATTCAACTGCTATTTATTGTATTCGCGGGCTTAAGCTCCCTCGGTCTAGCGTTGTATCGCGATAGCACACAACTGAGCATAGGACTGCACGAACTTTTGATTATTTTGCTGAATTTATGGCTAGTCATCTTACCATTCAACGCCATGATGGCGGCACTTTCAGCCAGCGTGAAATCGGTGCGGCAAGCCACACTCTGGGCCATTCTACTCT
>SXIZ01000165.1 GCA_005779525.1 Methylococcaceae bacterium | reverse complement strand
GATGCTCTCCCAGCTGAGCTAAGCACCCGGAACTAAACTTGAGCCGCACATTATATATATAAATTTAATTGTTGCAAATAAATTTTGTAATTTTTGGTATATTTCTAAGCACAGGTTGTTTGTATACCGATATTCTTGAGTGACTTGACGTTTAATCGTCAAGTCACTCAAACAGGGATATTAATTTTTATTCGTGGTGGTATTAAAGTTAAACGAGCGCACGATACCTGCGTTATCAAAACGCACAATTAAATCCTGGGTTGCGGGATCTCCGATTAACTTATACAGATAACGACCATAACTCCACGTCTTTTGCCCATTTTCATTGCCTACGCGCCACGGTGGACCAAACATAGCCTGCACATCATTGATTGATGTCTTTCCAATCTGTATTTCTATTACGCGACCTGCCGGGAACTCGTTGCCGACGGTCAGGCAACCGCTTAGGCTTAAGGTACTCGCAAGTAATAGGGCATATAGACCCGTTAAACGCCCAAAATCTGCAAAGTTGCGCATCTGTATTCTCCACTAATCTAAATGTCCTGATTGTATCATAGTTAAACTCATTCTTTTTTAAAGTATCCTGCATAAGCACTTGTTTTATTGTAAATAATCAAATGCGTCATCTTGCAAGTTTAGTGGAACAAAAGCCCAACGCTAGTGCTTTTTAACGGTATAATCCGCGTTATTTTGAGATCAGAATCCTTATGTCTAATACTGTAAACACAGAAAAACTGTCCAGTGCACGCTTTGCTACAGCGACGGATGCTTTTGTGGAAGTTTTTACTGCGTCCGTTGACTTTGATCAACGCATGGCTGCCGAAGATATTCAAGGTTCGCTGGCGCATGCGTACATGCTGAATACCATTGGTATTTTAAGCGATGCAGAACTTGCCGCCATTCAGCAAGGTTTGGCGCAAATTCAAACCGAAATTGCAGAAGGCCGTTTTAATTGGTCAATAAAACAAGAAGATGTGCATATGAATATCGAAGCACGCCTGACTGATTTAATTGGCATTGCGGGCAAGAAATTACATACCGGACGTTCGCGAAATGACCAAGTGGCTACGGATATTCGCCTATATCTACGCAATGAAATTGTTAATATCACCGCCCAAATCGACCGTTTACAACGTGGTTTGTTAGATCAGGCGGAATTACATGCGGCTACGATTATGCCGGGGTTTACGCATTTACAAGTCGCACAACCAGTGACTTTTGGACATCATCTTATGGCTTGGTTTGAAATGCTCAGCCGTGATCGTGAGCGTTTACAAGACTGTGCGAAACGACTCAACGTGATGCCCTTAGGGGCAGCGGCTTTGGCGGGCACCAGCTACCCGATTGATCGACATTTGACCGCCAAGCTACTGGGCTTTAGCCGTCCTTCGGCAAATTCTTTAGATTCGGTGAGTGATCGCGATTTTGCCATTGAGTTTGCGGCGGCGGCGAGTTTAATCATGCTGCATTTATCGCGCTTTTCAGAAGAGCTGATTTTATGGTCGAGTGCCCAATTTGATTTTATCGATATTCCCGATGCATTTTGTACCGGATCATCGATTATGCCGCAAAAGAAAAATCCGGATGTACCAGAATTGGTGCGGGGTAAATCTGGGCGTGTCACTGGGCATCTGGTGTCATTATTAATGCTTATGAAAAGTCAGCCCTTGGCTTATAACAAAGACAATCAAGAAGATAAAGAACCACTGTTTGATACCGCCGATACATTAATCAATTGTTTACGTGCTTTTGCGGATATGATTCCCAATATCCAACCTAAACAAACGCAAATGTACCAATCGGCCAAACGGGGCTTTGCGACCGCGACTGATTTAGCGGATTACTTGGTGCGTAAAGGCATGGCGTTCCGCGATGCACACGAAATCGTAGGTCTCGCTGTACGTTTAGGCATTGATACGCAACGTGATCTTTCTGAACTCAGTCTGCAGGAATTGCAGCAATTTTCTAGCAGCATCAGTGCGGATGTGTTTGAGGTCTTATCCTTAGAGGGTTCGGTCGCCGCGCGTAAACATATCGGTGGAACTGCGCCCGATACCGTCAGAGCTGCGATAAACACTGCGCGTGCAGCATTAGCAAACTTAAATAGCATTTAACCCCGATCAACACACCCCGGTAAATAAACTTTTCCGGGGTGTAAATTTGCCCTACAATACGCAAAACTCAAAGCAACCGAGTTTAGCTACTATGAAATTTTTGTGTGGATACACCCTACTAGAAATACTTATTTGTCTTGGAATTATTTGCCTGATAGTGCTTATGACCGTGCCTGCCTATACCACTCTGATAGAAAATCGCGCGTTACTTGCGACCGCTGAGGCGATTGCTGAAGACTTACGTTGGGCAAGAAGTGAAGCGCTTAAACGTAATACCGATGTGAGTATCACTTATAGCCCTGGAGAGCACTGGAGTTATCGTATCGAGACGGCGGACGGAGAACAGCTAAAATATTTGGATAATAAGTTGCCGGATTTTGCACGTACCAGTTTAAGTGAAAATTTTCGTAAAGACAGTACCAGTTTCAGTCCATTACGTGGCAGCAGTGAGGGTAAAAACGGCACCCTGGAACTGGTTGGCGTCCAGACTAACTCCGTGTTACATATTGTCTTAAGCAATCTTGGGCGCGTCTATATTTGCAGCGTACAAGATGGCGTGGGAGGGCTACCCAAATGCAGCTAAGCGCAGAGTCCGGATTATCCCTGATCGAACTCATGCTTGGGCTACTGGTGGGTAGCATTGTGGTTGCAGGCGGGATACACTTATACAGCAATAACGTTAATCTCAATAAGACCACCCAACAACGTAACACCTTAAATCAAGATTTACGTGCCATGCTGGACGTAATGCAGCGAGACCTAAGACGAGCTGGCTTTGCGGCTAACCATCCCGATAGCAATAATGATGGCAGCTTGGATGCGGTAATCAAAAACAATCCCTTTGCACTTATTGAGCTAAATACCGAGCAAAACTGCATTGTGTATCTCATCAATAAAAATGCTAACAATCCTCCGGCAGAAACTAACGAACGATTGGGGTTTAAGATCGATGTAGATACCAGTTTTCGCCCAGCGAAATCGGTGATCCGCATGCGCCGTTCTTCACAGGGCTTGGATTGCGAGAGCGGCATTTGGGAAAACTTCACCTCTCCAGAAGTTGAAATTACCGCGCTGCAATTTAGCATTAACGAAACCCCGCTCAACGTCACCGCGTTTAAGCAAAATCCTACAAATCCGGTTATCCAAAACTGTGCGACTGGCGATGCCTGTTTGTACCGACGCAATATCGCCATTCGCTTGACTGGGCGCTTAGTTGCCCGCCCTGAGATTCAACAAACGCTGAGTGCGAGTGTCACGGTGCGTAACGACCGCTTTATCGCCCATGTGCCCTAGACATTATCAAGCAGGTTATGCGACCTTAATTATCATTTTGGTGCTGTTGTTTGCACTGACGACGCTAATGCTGAGCAGTGCGCGTTCGAGTAAAACCGAACAATTAATTGCAGGCAATAACTTGCGCAGTCAAGAAGCGGAAAACATCGCTGAGGCGACCCTAAATTATGCCGTTGCCTGGAGCAGCCAAAATCCCTTGCCCTGGCAAGACAACCGCGATGCAACGATTCAATGCGGTGCAGATCCAGGCTGCCCTAGCTTACCCACGAACCTCATCGCCAACGATGGCAGTGACTTTAGCCTAAATCTGCAATGGCAACGCAATCCGAATCAACCCAATTTTATCAAAATAACCGCCAGCGCCAGCCAAGCAACTAACCATGCTAGCAGTACCGTAAGTTGTTTTATCGATCAGCATGGCGTAATGATTCCAGGGGCTTGGCGGGATTTCTGATAAATCCACAAGCTAGAGCCTTGGGATAACGCTGCTTATTTCCAATAGTTTGAGAAGGTTTAGATGTTTGCTTTGGGTTGTCTGAAGCACTGATAGTAAACGGCATAATAAGTTTTTGGGTCAGCACCGCATCCTCAAAAATTAGTACAAATCCACCGGATCTACATCCACCGACCAGCGCAGTTTTTTCGCTAACGGTAAATCGACCATATAGGGAATCAGGGCATCCAGTACCTGACGTAAGTGCATACGTCGTTCGGCTTGCAGCAAAATTTGGTAATGAAATTGATTAGCGCGTTTGGCCATGGGGGCTGGTGCGGGGCCTAAGATGAGTAAGTTCTCGCTCGCATGCGGCTGTGCAAATTGTTGCACTTGGTGCAAAAATTCTACGGCTAATTCAACATTTGTGGCAACCACACGAATTAAGGCTTGGAAACTAAAAGGTGGTAATCCTGCCGCGTGGCGTTCTGCTAGGGCTTGCTGCGCAAAATGATGATAGCCTTCACGGATTAAGGTCAAAAGCAAGGGATGCTCGGGTTGGCGGGTTTGCAACATGACTTGTCCGGGCTTGTCCGCTCGTCCTGCACGGCCAGCCACTTGCACGATCAGCTGGGCAAGTTTTTCTGGGGCATGAAAATCGATACTAAATAAGCCACTGTCGACATCCAATAACGCCACTAAGGTCACGTTGGGAAAATGATGTCCTTTGGCAAGCATTTGCGTACCTAAGATGATGTCAACCTGCTGCTGTTGGATTTGCTGTAAATAATCTTCTAATACGCCTTTACGCTGTGTGGTATCGCGATCTAAACGTAGGATGCGTTTATCCGGGAATAAACTGCTTAACACGGCTTCGACTCGTTCGGTGCCCAAGCCTAAAGGAAAGGTTTCTCCGGTTTTGCAGAGGGGGCACAGTTTGACTGAGGCTTGTTCGAAACCGCAATGGTGGCAGCGCAGTTGTTGTTTAGCAAAATGCACCACTAAATTAGCATCGCAGCTGGGGCAACGCGCCACCCAGCCACAGGAGTGACACATCAACAGCGGGGCAAAGCCGCGGCGATTGAGGAACAGCAGTACCTG
This sequence comes from Methylococcaceae bacterium, assembly GCA_005779525.1. GTDB lineage: Bacteria > Pseudomonadota > Gammaproteobacteria > Methylococcales > Methylomonadaceae > SXIZ01. The sequence goes on along the minus strand of SXIZ01000165.1, from coordinate 1,301 downwards.
TTCATTTTTAGCTAAGGTATCGTTTATAGCTTGCAGCAAAGGGGGGGAAAGGCCTTGCTGTAATGGTTTGTTGCGCACATCAATGATTAGAATACGCGGGTCGGCAGCCTGTCCCGCCCGTTGGGTGAGTTGTAATAACTGAAAACGCCCACGCTGTACATTGGCATAGCTTTCCAAAGCTGGGGTCGCCGATCCCAGGATTACGGGGATCTGTAGGCTTTTAGCGCGCATAATCGCTACGTCGCGGGTAGAGTAGCGAAAACCTTCTTGTTGCTTAAAAGAGCTGTCGTGTTCCTCGTCCAGGATAATCAAACCCGGATTTTTTAACGGAGTAAACAAGGCCGAACGGGTGCCGAGTAAGATTCGGGCGGCACCTTGCTGCATTTGCATCCAGGCACGTTGGCGTTGGTTTTCGGTCAGTTTAGAATGCGAAGTGGTGATCGTGACTGCAAAGCGCCGTTTAAAACGCGCTTCCAATTGAGGCGTTAAGGTGATTTCAGGTAATAGCACCAAGACTTGCTGGCCTTTAGCCAGCACTTGCTGAATCACTTGTAAGTACACTTCCGTCTTGCCACTGCCCGTGACTCCTTCCAGTAAAAATACCTGAAATTGACCTAATGCATGACACACTGTGGTAATTGCTTGCAGCTGTTCGGCATTGGGCACTAACGCTGCTTGTAGTAATGGTAAAGTACTGACTTGGAGGGTAGCTTCAGCGGGTGCGCGGGTCAGTAAGTTTTTTGCGAGTAGTGTCTTGAGTACGTTGCTGGCATCGGGAAACTGACGGCGTAATTCCTGTAAGCTTGCACCATTGGGTGCTTGGGCTTGTAGATAGCTTAATAGTTGTTGTTGCTTAGGCGCTCGTGCTAGTTGCTCTGGTGTGCAATGTTGACCTTGCTCGGTCAACAGCCAAATTTCGTCGTTTTTGAGTTCCGCGACTTTGCCTTTGCGTAAGGCATTCGGGAAGGCCTGGGCGAATACCTCTCCTGGAGCGTGATAATAATCACGACTCGCCCAGTGTAGCAGTTCAATATCGGCGGGAGTTAACAAGGATTCAGAATCTAAGAGTGCGCTCAGGGGTTTTAATTTATCGGGGGCAATACTGGTCGTGTTATGCACCGATAATAGCACCCCAGTCATGTAGTTACGGCCAAACGGGACTTTAACGCGGATTCCAGGCTGCAATTTTTGTAGCTCAAAGTCTGTTGGTATGAGGTAATCAAATACCCGATACAATGGAACGGGTAGGGCTACTCGGGCGATACACAATTCAGGAGGCGCAGATTCCTGCATCAACATGT
>SXIZ01000164.1 GCA_005779525.1 Methylococcaceae bacterium | reverse complement strand
GCAGTCGAAAAGAAAGTATTCAAAGACAAATCTGTCAGGAACAGATTTGGATGCTTTAGCACACGAAGTGCGAATGCCTGGATGGCATGAGTCATTAGGCGGCCCAGTTACCGCCAATGTCTTGCGCTCCTCGTAGTTATCGGGGGGTGACAAAAGGGGCGTCCTGCCCTTTATGCCCTGTGGGTACTTTGCCACCTTGCGGCATCCATGCCGCAACCCTTTGGGCTATTCCCAATAACTACTGCGGTGCTCGACGCGGTAAACGGGATAGTGTCGTTTGCCTTAATCCTGTGCAATAGTTTTGCTTTATCTCAAAGTCACAGGGTATGAATGGTTTGTTTACCCGACATTATAAAATTGACTACGTACTAGGCTGTTGTGGAGGCGTTGTTTTAGCTGGGCGTCAAGATTACATGGTGTTTAGATCCGCCAGGGATGGCTCGGCAAATCCGCCAAGCCGATGACCGCTACCCCTGCTTTTGCCACTTGGTGATCGTTTTCAACGGTACTGCCGCTGACGCCCACAGCGCCGATTAAGTTACCCTCTTGATCAACAATCGGCACGCCCCCTGGAAAGGTAATCAAACCTTGATTGGAATGTTCGATACCAAACAAGGGTTGTCCTGGCTGGGATAACTGCCCGATTTGGCCAGTATGCATGCCAAAATAGCAGGCGGTTTTGGCTTTTTTTAATGCAATATCAATACTTCCCACCCAAGCGCCATCCATGCGCACAAAGGCTTTTAAATCAGCCCCAGAATCGACTACCGCGATACACATTTGGGTGCCTAATTGTGAGGCTTCTGCGATAGCTGCGCTAATTGCGGCTTCAGCTTGTTGGTAACTTACATGCATACTTATTCCTCAGTCAATGTGCTAGATAAAATCAATTGCTACTCTAGCTGATCTATGCACTATTTATCTGTACGCTTGCGCACTCTGAGGTCTGTCCTCAGAACTTGAATTAGCCTTTTATCGCGCTAGGTGCGTTAACCAACAGAGCGGAGCACAGCTTTAATGCATTATTGAACTTCATTAAGCCCTTAGGAGCATTGATCATGAAAAGTGACGCCACCTTACAAAAAGAAATTATCGCGGAACTCAGTTGGGAACCTACCATTAACGCTGAGCGTATTGGGGTTGAAGTACAAGACGGTATCGTAACCCTCGCAGGACAAGTGGACAACTTTGCGGAAAAATGGCATGCCGAATCTGCTACTCGCCGGGTTACCGGGGTTAAAGCGTTGGTAATCGCCATCGAAGTGAATCTTCCAGGAAACTGCATACGCAGTGATATCGATATTGCACGTTCTGCAGAAAATGCCTTGGAATTTTCAATTTTACTCGCCAAAGAGTCTGTCAAGGTGATGCTTGAAAACGGTTGGATTACGTTGACGGGTGAGGTGGACTGGGCTTATCAGCGAGACATTGCCGCCGAAACCGTGCGCTATCTTCCGGGGGTCACAGGGTTGAGCAACCAAATTGTTATTGCTCCTAAAGTTAGCTTAAGTGCAGTGAAATCAGATATAGAAGCTGCCCTGAAACGGCGTGCTACCAGTGATGCGCAAAAAATTGTAGTTGATGTCCATGGTGCAGAAGTCACGCTCACCGGAGTCGTGCATAGCTGGGCGGAACGCGATTTAGCAAAGCAATCTGCCTGGAGCACGCCTGGAGTAAAAAATGTTATTGATAACATTAGGTTTATATATTGAATGATGTTAAGTAAATAGTTTTTCAGCATAGAAATAATCATTCTGTAAACTATCGCGACGGTTTTCTAATCGGGTTCTCGCACCCGACGGTGATGGCGAAATACTTTCTTTTGCTCCGCCTCGGCAACTGCTCCAGGCGTTGCTACACCTCCAGCCTCCCTGCAGTCGAAAAGAAAGTATTCAAAGACAAATCTGTCAGGAACAGATTTGGATGCGTTAGCACCCGAAGTGCGAATGCCTGGATGGCATGAGTCATTAGGCGGCCCAGTTACCGCTAATGTCTTGCGCTCCTCGTAGTTATCGGTGGGTGACAAAAGGGGCAATCTGCCCTTTATGCCCTGTGGGTACATTGCCACCTTGCGGCATTCCTGCCGCAACCCGTTGGGCTTTTCCCGATAACGACTCCGGTGCTCGACGCGGTAAATGGGATAAAAACACGTTACTGCGTAACGTCAATTATTTAACAACACGGGCATTAAAAACTCTTAACGACGCATTTGCCAATTAGTTGTATAGGTGGTTTCTTGACTAAAATTATTCCAAATATATTCTGAATGCACTAATGATTTAGTTGGAATCATAAAGGTGGCTAAATCCAACGCCCCTAAAGTAGTACGACCCACAGTATGCACTATACCTGTCATAAATCCAGCCGTTAGCCCATAAGCAATGCCATTGGTTTTACTAGTGGCAATAATTGTTTTCGGCAATTCAACAAAGCCAGTGGACACATTCGCAATGGCGACACCTAATTTTTCGCCTACGCGTGAAGTATGACTTGATCCCTCTGCAAAACTAATGCGAGTAGCAGCCAACAGCAACGCGGTTATAACCAGGGTTTTAAAAATTATTTGCATTTCAGTACTCCAAAAATAAAAATATTGTTTACTAATATACATCAAAAATATTTTATATTCCATAGTGTTGAAATAACTACCTTAAGTAAAACACTAAGATATCACCCCCCTCAAGGGCAGCGTTCATTTCCAAGAAAAGCTTACCTGCAGATTGAAGCAAGCCTAACAAATCCCCTCGCTACAATCCTTAAGTAACCAGCATCCTTGGTCGGGTAGCAAGCATCTAAATGCAAAGCATTAGTAGGCAGGTAATTGGCGATTCTACTTAGACTTTGTTACTTTACTGAGTAACAAAGTTAGCACTCGGAGAAAAATAATTTTGCTGGGGAGATGAGGGTCGTTAGTTATGGGTTTATTTTGAAACACTAAAATGCAGCTGACTTGCTAAACCTATGCAGAAACTTACGCGGAAAAATCCAACCCAAAATTCCTGAAAGATAAAGCAACACCGCACTTGGGACGGGCACACTGGATACGTTAGCAACAGCTAGAGCTTCTGCGTTCCAATAAGTTGGTAATTGATCCCAAGGATTATTGTCATTTATGCCCAATGAGTTGACGACATCATCATCGGTAAAATATACGTATTTAGCCTTTACCGATTCATCCAGTAAAGCCAACATTTCCTGCTCAGAAGCAACATTATAAAACAAGCGCGCCTGACGACCCGGATCGGCAGCAGTTAACCAATCTGTATTATTTTGGGGTAAAGCACCGCTGGGAGCGCTTGCTTCTTCATGCGTAACGATGGTCGTCAACTGATTAAAATAGTCGGGGTCAACCGGAAAAATTCCAGCATTACCGATGATTTCCCATTGCGGATGCGCAGCTTTAATAGGATCAGTGACGTTTTTGTAAAAACCTAAAGCATCATGAGTACTGGAAAGCTCATCTAAAAAAATGCCATCAATGTCACCTGGATAAAATTGCGTGTAGGTATTCACATCAGCAAGCACATCTTCTACGCCGCGAGTCTCGTTCTTGACATAACAATCACTCACACCATAACAGGTATAAACGTAACCGACCACCTTACCCCCCGCTGCGCGAAAATCATGAATGGCATTTGCATAATCCGAGTTAGGCGCAGACGAAGGCCCATTATTTGGATTCATGATCGCGGTGATATTTAAATTTTGATGATTTTCATGCGCATGCAGCAACGCATTGGTCATCTCGTCCCAATAACTCGCCTGCGGATTACTTGACGGGTAAAAATAGGCTGGCACCAATAAATCTACCGCGGAACAATTATTAGTCGCGACTATATACAGCGTGAGCGATAGTGCTATGTTTTTTATTTTCATGGCCTGTAGGAGTTATCCGGTAATTGACATTAAATTAACCCGTAAAAAAAACATCGCATTTACGCCTATAATTCTATTTTGTCATGTACCTGAAGTCAAATAATCAAAGACTTATATTCTAAAAACCGATCAACACTCACCTAGCACCCTAGATTTTAGGCTATTGAATTCTGTGAGCTATAACTTAATAACTTCTGCGGCAAATACTATCGGCAACTCACGACATTGAGATTAAGATTAAGCACCTGGTATCGGTGGCGGAATTTCGGCAAACAAATTCACGAAATCTGCAATTTCAGCGGCAGGCAACCAATTTACCAGTGGCTGATGCCAAACTAGACTGGATGTCAGCAGTTCGCCGGTTTGAATTTTTTGTTGTATGCTTGCTAAGTCAAATGGCCCGGTTTTTTGGCCATTGACCGCGACAAAATATTGCCGTCCTCCGGGGATAGGCGGGGGGGCGACAGTGGTAGCAGCCACATTAGGCGCTGCCGTAAAATTTCTAGATATCTCTTGCGCCATTGCCAAGCCTATGCCTAAGCCAACCCCCGCACTGGCGGTACCTGAGGGATTAGCCGCAGCTGTTTGCAAGGCTTCTGCAGCTTGAAATTTGGTATAGTCGTTCAAATTACCGAGAATGCCCATACTGGTGCGCTTGTCCAGCGCTTGCTCAACTTCTTCAGGTAATGAAATGTTTTCAATTAATAAATTACTAACTTCCAGGCCGTAGACTAAAAATTCAGGGCTTAACTTCTTGCTGATAAATTCACTTAAATCATCGTAATTTCCCGCTAAATCGAGTACGGGAATATTCGCTTCACCTAAAATTGCACTAAAGCGTGCAGTAATCATATTACGTAATTGTTCACTAATATCCTCGGTACGAAATTGCCCATGGGTACCCACGATTTCCTTGCTGAAGGTGGTAGCATCTTGGATTTTGACAGCATAGCTACCAAACGCCCGAATGCGGACGGCACCAAAGTCTTTGTCACGCAACATCAGTGGATTTTTGGTTCCCCACTTCAAATTGGTGAACCGCCGAGTATTAAAAAAATACACTTCAGCTTTAAACGGACTATTAAAACCATGTTTCCAACTTTGCAACGTCGTCATAATCGGCATATTGCTGGTTTCTAACTTATGCAATCCCGGTTGATAGACATCCGCAATACGTCCCTCATTCACCAAAATAGCAACCTGCGATTCCCTGACCGTTAACATCGCGCCATATTTAATTTCGTTAGCATAACGCTCAAAACGATGCACCATCACATCATTGGAGGGATCGGTCCATTCGATGACATCGACAAATTCACCCAAAAATTTATCAAACAAGCTCATGCAGCACTCCTTATAGGGTAATGATTTAACGAAATTTTAATGGTAAGCGTAAATCTTAACATTCGAGTTTTAATATTGCTATTCTGGACACGCAAGCTTGAGACAAACTCAAAATTTATCTTTCAAACCCCGTAAATGGCTAAAGACCTCAACCGCACTGGCGCCTTGCATCTGCAGCTGATTTTGTAAATCTGCTTGGGTAACGCGCAAAAATGGGTTGGTGGCTAATTCATCTGCCAATTTAAAAGGCACAGTAGGCAGATGCTGTTGACGTAACGTAATAATCTCGGCAATTCGCTCACGCAATACTTGGTTAGCTGGCTCGACACTCCGTGCAAAACGAGCGTTAGCTTCCGTATATTCATGTGCACAATACACCCAAGTCTCTTGAGGGAGCGTCATAATTTTCTGCAAAGAATGCCAAAGTTGCGCCGCTGTACCTTCAAACAAACGCCCACAGCCCATGGCAAACAAGGTATCACCACAAAACAAGGCAGCGTGTTCAGGCAAATAGTATACGATATGTCCTAAGGTATGCCCTGGCGTTGCCAACACCGTAATTGCATGCTCACCCAGCCAAATCTGGTCCCCCTCATTGAGAGCATGATCTACGCCAGGTATTCTCTTTGCATCATAGCTTGAAGCAAAAATTTTACACCCGGAATATTCTTTTAGCTCGACATTCCCACCAATATGATCATGATGGTGATGAGTATTCAGAATATGCGTTAGCTGCCAGCGATGTTCTGCAAGAAACTCTATAACTGGCGCGGCTAGCGTAGGGTCAATCACTGCCGCGTGACCTGAGTCTGGGTCACAGAGTACATAGATATAATTATCTTGCAAGACTGGTATTTGATTTATACTCAACATAGGCTTAATTCCAAGTGGTATAGTAAGATTAACTGGAGGGTATTTATTTTTTTGGGTTTACTGGACGGGGTGTTGTGTTTTAGTAAATCATCCCCACTGTAATAAGTAATTTTCATTAGTTTGCATAATAGGTCGTATTTATGGCAAAACGCACAAAAACTGTTCAGCTATCTGACTTGGCAATTCCGGTATTGCCGTTACGCGATGTGGTCGTTTATCCACACATGATCATCCCCTTGTTTGTTGGGCGCGAAAAATCTATCGTCGCATTGGATGTTGCGATGCGTGACAATAAACAAGTACTGCTGGTCGCACAAAAACAAGCTGAAATCGATGAGCCAGATTTTAAGGACCTGTATATGGCAGGTACTTTAGCAAATATTATTCAACTTTTGAAATTACCGGATGGCACGGTAAAAGTATTAGTTGAAGGTAGCCAACGCAGCCGCGTGACTGAATATTACGAGGTTGAAGGTTATGTCGCTGCGTTAGTAACTGAAATTGAAGATGAAATTGCCATTTCTGAACAAGAACAAGACGTTCTGCAACGTACAGTTATGCACTCGTTTGAACAATACGTCAAACTCAATAGCAAAATCCCACCGGAGGTACTCAATTCCTTAGCGGGTATCGATGATTTGGGACGTTTAGCCGATACCATTGCCGCCCACATGGCACTCAAGGTTGAAGACAAACAAACCCTATTAGAAACCACCAACATAGCTACGCGCATGGAATCGTTGATGCGCTTTATGGAAGGTGAAGTTGACTTACTGGAAATGGAGAAAAAAATTCGCGG
>SXIZ01000163.1 GCA_005779525.1 Methylococcaceae bacterium | reverse complement strand
AGCTTGGGGGGCTGCAACCTTCAATACCCATAGCTTGGGTGCCTTAGCCAATCATTGTGATGCGCGTTTACGGGATGAAATTCTAGTGTTAAATGTGCTACTTTACGCTCCGAGCGGTAATAGCAATACTTGGGAAGGAAAACGCTTACTGCAAGCATTTAATGAACACAATATTACCCAAAAATTTCAACGCAGCCCTGATGATGGCTTAGAACCGTTATATCGGGTTTAACTGGTAATCGAATTGCCAGTGCGAGCATGGAACTCTGGCAAATGGCGCGAGGTTACCTCTGCGGAGCAATTTGGAAAGCAAAGTACTCTCTAACCTTGCTGAGTAGGCAGGTGTTGTAGAAGTTAAGGAATTAAACATTTGCAAAGTGCATCAAATAAACTTTCGGGGGATATTGGTTTTTGTAATAACTGAAAACCCGCGGTATAAGTTCGATTTAAAGCTTCAGATGCGGTTTCTCCCGTGATGACTAATACTGGGAAATTACCATAAGTTTTCAATAAGCGGAGCGCTAAATCAGCCCCATGTTCCTCTCCACGTAATCTTAAATCAACAATCAATAGATTAGGTACGCCAAAGTTTTTAAATAACGCTTCCCCTGCTTGTGCAGAAATTGCGGTCTTCACCTGAATATGCCAAGTTTTAAATAATACTTCGCTGCTGCGCAAAATATCCTCCTCATCATCGATCAGATAAATCATGACATCACGTAATTTATCGTTTTTTAACCCCTGATTTGGGACGCTACTATTGAGTGACACCATTTCGCCATCAAAACTGACACAAAAGCTTGAGCCCTTATCTAGTTCAGACGTCAAGGTAATTTGAGCGTTAATCAATTCTGCCAGTCGCTGAACAATAGTTAAGCCCAGCCCCACGCCTTTGCTGTTATCGCGGCCTGGGTTATTTAATTGATAAAACTCTTCGAAGATCGTGCTTTGTTCACACTGAGGAATGCCTTTACCCGTATCTTCTACAATAAGTTGCGCACGATCAGCATGCACACGTGTATATACCCGTATGATTCCACTATCTGTATACTTGATAGCGTTATCTAGTAAGTTCCTGGTAATGCGCGTGATGGCCAAGATATCATCCACCAGTTGAATTGGCTCGAGTATTTTAATTAGAATCAGACGTTTTTCAGCAATGGTTGAAGTATATTCATTACATACATTCTCGATGACCTTATCTAAAGCCATCAATTGTCGTTCAGGTTGGTAATAATCCGCCGATAATTGCGATAAATCGAGCAAACCGTGTATCAAAGAACCCAAAGAACGCACTAATCGGTCGATATTTTGCGCAATTTCCGCTAAGGCTTCTAGTGATTTACAATGCATGAGGACTGCACTGTATACACTCAACGCATGCATAGGTTGCCGCAAGTCATGACTTGCCGCCGCCAATACCCGAGCACGCGCCTGGGAGGCTTGTTCAGTTTTCTGAATGCTGGCTTTTAATTCGCTGACCAATTGCTCGCGCTCTTGCCGAATGGTAATCGAATTACGCATCACATTTTCTGTATCGCGCCCACACATGAGAATAAACCAGACATATAGAATGGTCAAAATACTATCCGGGAAGAGCAGCTCTGGATTAACTTTGATCAACGCATAAGCATTCAAAGAAAAGTCTGGGATGGTGTAAGCCGCAAGAATTTTACACGTTGAAGCCCCGCCCAAAGCTCCAGCAGCGGGTATGATATAAAGCACCAAAGTAAGTAATATCTGACTAGCTGCAGGCAGTTCCGGTAAAAATAACGCGCTCAGTCCATGTGAAAAGCCAGATAACGCGGCTAAAACAGCGAAATTCCTATGAGATACGCCAACGCGCGGTGGTTTCGGAGGATTGGCTAAGAACCAGTAGCCATAGGTCACGCGCAAAATTTCTGCGAGGCAACTCAATGTACACCAAGCGAAGAATTTTGCAGGCGTAACATAGGGGAAAATCATCATATAAAACGCAGAGACTATTACCGCTTGCGCAACCCACATGCGGGTCAACATTTTGGCTTGCAACAGGAGTAACTGCTTAAATACCTCACATTCAAAATCACTGCGGATCTTAAATGAAAATAAGTCTTCCATTGCTAATTTCAATTTCGAAGAATTCAAAATTTACTCCCCGCTGAGTTTTCCCTAAAAACAACGTACTGCACATTTTGTTGATTTCAAAAAAAGTCCGCGCTGAAAAAACAAGTATTTTTCCTCAGGCGACTCTAATTGTGGCTTTTGATACCTGACGAAAACTTTATACGTTAGCGTTCGTCAGGTGGATACAACTGTTTTATTCTAAATGTATAGAACTTAAATAGACAAGATTTTTCTTAATCAGATTTTTTAGTTGGCTTCTTGCTATCACTCCGTTTGATAGACGTAGAACTCATACGCTTTTTACTTTTATCTTTACGGCGCTCATCATCGTTGGCACTAATCACGGTACCCATGCGACTGATACGCAATTGCTGTCCAGCTACGCGTACTTTTTTGAGTTCTTCCAGCAACGCTTTGGGCATACCTGCGGGCAATTCGACGGTACTGTAATTTTCTTCAATGCGGATACGGGCAATATGATCACCATCAATGCCAGTTTCATTTGCAATTGCGCCGACGATATTACCGGGCTTTACACCATGCACCGACCCCACTTCAATACGATAGGTTTCCATATCAACAGCTTCGGCACCCCCGCGTCTACTGCCGCGTTCGGGCCGCTCACCCGACTTACGTTCACCGGATTTACGTTCGCGCTCATCACGTGAGGGGCGCTCACGCTCACGTTCGGCAGTGGACTGCTTAGGGGGATTACGCAGTAATAATGGCGTATCACCTTCTAACAATTTTGCTAATGCAGCCGCAATTTGCAGCGCTGAAACATTGTGTTCCTGTTGATATTGTTCCATCAGCTGTGAGAAAAAGCTCAGTTCTTCTGACGCTAAGGTATCCGTGATATTTTGTTTAAAACGTGCGATACGTTTGTTATTGATCAGTTCGGTGGAAGGTAAGCCCATCTCAACCACTTTTTGACGCGTGGCACGTTCGATGTTGCCTAATAACTTACGCTCTCTAGGAGCCACAAACAAAATAGCATCCCCAGTACGGCCAGCACGTCCAGTTCTACCAATACGATGGATGTAGGACTCAGTATCATACGGGATGTCATAGTTAACGACGTGGGTAATACGATCCACATCTAAACCACGAGCCGCAACGTCGGTAGCAATCAGAATATCCAATTTGCCACTTTTTAAATTATTGATGGCACGCTCACGCAGCATTTGCGACATATCGCCGTTAATCGCCGCCGCAGAATGTCCTCGAGCTTCGAGCTTTTCTGCTAACTCGATGGTCGCGGTTTTGGTGCGCACGAAAATAATCATGCCGTCAAACGTTTCGACTTCTAAAATTCGGGTCAACGCATCTAATTTATGCACACCACTGACCAGCCAATAACGTTGGCGAATGTTTTCCGCACTGGTGGTAGTGACTTTGATCGTGATTTCTTCGGGATTTTTTAGGTAGGTTTGCGCGATTTTACGGATTACTGGCGGCATAGTCGCCGAAAATAATGCGATTTGGCGTTTCTCTGGGATTTGTTCAAGAATCCATTCAACATCATCAATAAAACCCATGCGCAACATTTCATCGGCTTCATCAAGCACTAAATGCGTCAGACCTGATAAATCCAATGTGCCACGGCGCAGATGGTCCATCACCCGACCTGGCGTGCCGACCACCACATGTGCTCCACGTTTTAGCTGTTTGAGCTGCGAGGTATAATCTTGGCCACCATAAATTGGCAAAACGTGAAAACCTTTAATATGTGCGGCATAACGTTGAAAAGCTTCTGCCACCTGGATGGCTAATTCACGTGTTGGCGCCAAGACTAAAACTTGCGGGGCCTGCAATTTTAAATTGAGTTTAGTAATAATGGGTAATGCAAAGGCCGCGGTTTTACCGGTACCCGTTTGCGCCTGTCCCAGCACATCTCTACCATCCAGTATAAACGGGATAATTTGTGCTTGAATGGGCGAAGGTGTTTCGTAACCAACATCATTCAGTGCTTTTAAGACGGGTTCGGATAAAGCTAATTCACTGAAGGAAGGAACGAGCGAAACATCGTTAGACATGTAGTTACCTGTAGGAAATTTGAAAGGTGCGAAACTGCAATGAGGAAGTATCTATGAGCACATTATATAATGTATTGCAACATTTGTATTGTCATAATTCCCGAAATAGGCTTGCACGCACAATAAACAGCTTGCGCAAAGGTAGTGCACTCTCAAATTATTGTACAGAACTCAATAATTTATCAAACAAGGTGTTGGTAGTCGAAATCAACTGTGCTGCCGCTTGGTAAGCTTGTTGAAATTTAATTAAATTAGCGGCTTCTTCATCTAAATTTACGCCAGAAACACTATCGTTTGCAGACTTAGCGTTATTGAACAGCGCTTCTTGCGCAGAGGCACTTAAATTTGCCGCATGCGTAAACGTACCGACTGAAGACACAATTTGCCCATAAGCATCTTGGAAAGTGGCAGTATCTTTCAGCATGGTAGTGCGATTTTCCAGACCCGCCAGCAACAAAATATTACGATTATCGCCCTGCACGACCCCCGGTAAAACTTTATAGACTGGATTACCTGCCGCATCTATAACCGGAGAACCCGTAGTCGCATCGAGCAAGGGTACGGGCTTGCCAGTCACCGGGTCGGTTTCAATATTTGTGGCGGCGGCAATTTGTCTAGGATCGGTGAGATTCAAGGTTAATCGATCCGCCGCATTATAGGTCGGCCGAATCAAAAACTGATCCCCTGCGGCAGCCGTGGTTGCAGAATCTATTTTTAAATCGATCCCGGGCAATTTTACCAAGGGATTCACGGGCACTAAGCGCACATTGGATGCAGGTACTTGCACCGGATCAGGTGGACTGTTAATCGTTTGTGCAGTCAAGGCAATGACCTGATTATCATGCACCCGTGTCAAAGCATAATTAGCCCCATCAAAACTTAATACATAATCACTACTGTCAATATCACTGGCACTCGCCCCCAGAGGGTTGATATTGGTATCATTGAAGGTGGCACTCACTTGCAACCCACCTTGATTTTTGGACAACGGGGTCACAGGCACTTCAGCACTGCCTGTAAATTTGAAAAAATTAGTACCTAAAATCCCATCGCCATTGGCGTCCAGGGGGTCGCCATGTCCATCTAAATCGATACCTTTGGCATGAATAGCATTGATTTCCATGGCTAAACCGACAGCGATACCGCCTAATTTTTGTTGTGCAGGATCAAGTACTTGGTCACGAAAATCTAAGCTACCTTTGATTTTTCCGCCATTTAATTGTCCAGTAATTACTTGCTTTTCAGTAGTTGAGGTTTTTATCGTAATATCCAATTTTTCTGGGTCGCCATCAGCGGTTTGCAAGGAAAACTGACTACTAGACCTGTCCAAGACCACGGGTTGGCCTTTACCAATAAATACGCTGTACATTCCAGTTGCTTGTGGAATGACGGTCACATCCACTAATTCTGACAGTTTGCGCACCATTTCGTCCCGCTGATCTAAGAGATCATTGGGTTGTTGTAAACCGGAAGAACGCCCCAAATCATTGGCAATACGCCCATTCAATTCAGCAATCGCGGTAGCATATTCATTGATATTATTGATATCACCTTGTAAATCATTATTCACTTGCGAACGTAGTTCATCAAAGCGTCCATTCATAGTATTGAAACGCTGAGTTAACACCTCGGCTTGTGATAACAGGGTTTGTCTAGCAGGGATAGACGAAGGGTCGCTGGCAACCCCTTGTACGGATTTAAAAAACGCATTCATCGCAGGTCCCATTCCCGTGGAAGGATCCGCCATAATATTATCAACTTGACTCGCGAGCCGTTGGTATTGCTCGACATTTTTAAAGGCTGAAGTACTGGAACGTAACTGCGTACTTAAAAACTGATCATAATTTCGGCTAATATTAGTGACAATAACGCCCTGCCCTAAAAAACTGCCCCCGATAAACGCTTCAGGAAAAGTCGCTAATTCGACTTTTTGCCGACTATAGCCCTCGGTATTGACGTTAGCAATATTATGACTGGTGGTTTCCAACGAACGTTGGAATGCCACTAGTCCGGTAATCGCTGTACCTAAAATTCCGCCTGCCATTGCTTTATCCTCCTAACCTCTGTCTGCTTGCACAGCCTGTGCAATTTCAGGCGTATATCCGGCAAAGGTTTGACCGTGATAAATCGCCATCACTTTACTTGCGTATTGCGGATCCGTCGCATAACCTGCTTGTTGCAATTTTTGCATGTATTTTTTGGGATCATCGACGTATTGCAACGCTTCTTGATACCGGGGATTGGTTTTGATAAATGCCACATAATCCTGAAAGCTCTCTGCATAAGAGTGATATGCTCGAAACCCTGAAATCACTTTACGCGGAACCCCTTGTTCAAACTCCAAGGTAGAAACGCTGGCTTGCTGTCCTTGCCAAGCTTTGGAGGCTTTAATATTAAATAAATTATAAGTACTGCGACCATCGCGCTGTTTAATCACTGCTTGTCCCCAGCGCGTTTCCAACGCAGCTTGCGCCAACAACACTTTCGGTTCTACCCCCAGCTCTTGCGCTGCAGCTTCTGCCATAGGTAATAACTGCGCCAAAAATTGTTGTTTTGATTGCACAACGCTGCTTGGTTCAAAATGTTCTTCGATGGCTTGAATATCATCCACTTCACCAAAATTGGCTTGCGGATAATGTTGCGCGGCAAAACGAGAACGGGCAACTTTACCCGTTTCCGCATCCACTAGGATTGTTTCCGGTGCCAGTGCGTTTTGCTGCGCCAATACCGGGTGTTGTAAGTAGTCCTGTAAATCTTTACTCACGCTGATCTCATTGGTTTTTTTGGGACTAAGCTGTTGCACAATCATGTCCGCCAAACCCACATTACCCGCTAAATTGACTGATAATTGTTGATCATACATATCTTGATAAAACTTACTTTGCTCACTATCAAGCATGCCATCACCGAGCTTCGCTTGCCGCATGCTTTTCAATACCATATTCAAAAACACCGATTCAAACTGTTTCGCAACTTTTTGTAAGGCTGCGGGCGCATTTTCGCGGGCTGCGGTTTTTAATTGCGCCAAGCTATTGAGGTCGGTATAGACATCACTGTTATTGATATTTAGCATGACCTCCCCCTTGGCTCCCGCTGCGCTGCCACATTAAATTACAATCAACTCAGCACGTAGGGCGCCAGCGGATTTCAGGGCTTCCAAAATAGCCACCAAGTCACTTGGACCTGCGCCTACATTGTTCACCGATCTGACGATCTCATCCAAGGACACCCCAGGGTTAAACACAAACATATGATTATTACCTTCAGAGACTTTAATCTCTGATTTAGGCGTAACCGTGGTTTGCGCCCCCGGACCGGAAAAGGCATTGGGTTGGCTAACTTGTGGATTTTCGTTAATAGTCACGGTCAAACTACCGTGCGATACCGCCGCAGGTCTTACCGTGACTTTGCCATTAATCACAACGGTACCAGAACGTGAATTGACAATAATTTTAGCTGGGGCTTCATCAGCATCAACTTGCATATTCTCAACCACAGCCGCAAAACTCACACGTTGACCAGGATCGGCGGGTGCGTTGACGCGTACAGAACTGGCATCAATTGCACGCGCGGTATTCGGACCGAGTTGTTTATTAATGGTTTCCACCATGCGGCTGGCAGTCATAAAATCGGCTTCATGCAAATTAAAAATCAGCTCATTACCGCCTTGTGCAAAGGGCGTGGGTACGGTGCGTTCTACATTCGCCCCGCCCGGAATACGGCCGACACTAGGATTATTAACGGTAATTTTAGAGCCATCGTTCCCATTGGCACTTAAGCCACCGACGACTAAATTGCCTTGTGCTACGGCATAAACGCTACCATCAGCACCTTTTAAAGGACTCATTAATAAGGTCCCGCCACGTAAGCTTTTGGCATCGCCGACTGAAGATACGGTGACGTCAATTTTTTGGCCGGGTTTAGCAAACGGTGGTAAATCCGCACTAATCGCGACGGCAGCAATATTGCGGGATTTCGGGTCTAAACCAGGGGGCAATAGCACCCCGAGTTGCGCCAACATATTGCGCATGCTTTGCCCGGTAAATCTGGTTTTATCGCCTGAACGATCTAAACCAACCACTAAACCGTAACCCACTAATTGGTTACTGCGCACTCCGGCGATAGACGCCATGTCTTTAATGCGCTCGGCGTAGGCAGGTGCAGCGAACATCATCGCCAATAACAGACTGCCAGTTAATTGTGTAGATGAGAATTTCATGACCTTAACCACTAAAAAGGAAAAAACGGACTTAAGAAAAAGCGTCCTAGCCAACCGACTTTACTGGCATCGGCGACCGCGCCATCTCCGGTATACATAATAGTGGCATCTGCAACTTTGGTAGACGATACCGAATTATTCGCATCGATGTCTATCGGTCTGACCATGCCGGAAAGCCTAATATATTCACTACCGCGGTTTAAGGTGACCCGTTTTTCGCCCCGAATTTTTAAATTTTTATTCGGCAAAACTTCGACCACGGTCACAGTTAAATCACCGACTAAATTGTTACTTTGGTCGGCGGCGCCCGCTCCTTTAAAGGTATCGCTGGTAGCGACTTCGGTAGAAACATCCTGACCCAAGATGGTCCCAGGTTGCACGCCGAAAAAGGACGGTACTTTGGCAGAAATGGAGGTACTTTTAGAGTCGGTTAAATCGGATTTTTTATTAGCCCTAGTACTTTCTGCCAAGGTCACGGTCAATATATCGCCAACGCGTCTGGAACTATGATCTTCAAACAAGCTGACGTCATAGCCGGATTGGTAAATTGAGCCAGTATTTTGTGCAGGCGGCTTTAGATAGGCAGGTTCGACGGGTGCAAAATTCGGATCGCGTTCTTGCACGTTTTCACAGGCGTTCAGCAAACATGCTGCTAATAGGTATCCACTTAATTTAATGATGTGCATGACTGTTCTCCCCTACCTTACATATTTTTCAATTCAGACAACATTTGGTCTGTAGTCGAAATGGCTTTGGAATTCATTTCGTAGGCGCGTTGAGTTTCAATCATATTCACCAGTTCTTCTACTACATTGACGTTAGAAGTCTCTAGCGATGCTTGAATCACGGTACCCAACCCTTGGTCGGTGGGCGCTGCCACCGTAGGTGCTCCGCTGGAAGCGGTTTCTTTAAATAAGTTATTCCCAATCGAGTCCAGCCCCGTGGGATTAACAAAATCTGCTAGCTGTATTTGTCCGAGGTTATTGCTGGCACCTGCTTGCGTAACGGTCACCGTACCATCGGTACCAATAGACAAACTGCCATCTTGAATATCTTGCGGAATGGTAATCGCGGGCTCTAAGGGATAACCACTGGAATTCACCACCTGTCCAGTGGAATCTAAAGTAAAGGAACCATCACGGCTGTAGCCGATATCACCATTCGGAAGCAAGATTTGAAAAAATCCGCGACCATTGATGGCCATATCCAAATGGTTACCTGTTTGTTGAATATTGCCTTGCGTATGTAATTTTTCAGTGGCAACGATATTAACCCCGGTGCCTAATTGCAGACCGGAAGGCAACAGCGTGTTTTGTGAGGTTTGTCCGCCACTTTGGCGAATATTTTGATAAATTAAATCTTCAAAGGCAGCACGGGATTGTTTGTATCCCGTGGTATTGACGTTGGCTAAGTTGTTTGAAATCACCGCCATGCGGGTTTGTTGGGCGTCTAATCCTGTTTTAGCTACCCATAAGGCTCGTTCTGTCATGACAGTCTCCTAAAAATCTAAGTGATGCTGCTCCTCCTTCAGCGCTCTAAGCGTTAAAAAATTGACGGATGCAGCTTTTAATTTAATAGCTGCAGGTTTCATGCCATTCTCATTAATCGAGCAGCCACACCGGAATCATCGTGTGCAGTTTTCATGACTTGGGTTTGCAATTCAAAATTACGTGCTAATTCAATCATTTCCACCATAGCATTGACCGCACTGACGTTACTACCTTCAAGCGCCCCCTGAATTAGCATGACATTGGCATCGGCAGCCACGGGTGGGCGTGGCGCTTGACCGGGTGCTGGCGGTTTTAAATGCATCAGTCCATCATTTTGTTTTTCCAAATCGCCAGGTGTGGGATTGACCAATTTAATCCGATCCACCACCACGGTCGCCGCAGCGTTACCGCCTGCCGGAATAATACTCAAGGTACCATCATCCCCGATCATCAGTTTGTCATAGGCAGGCAGGGCAATCGGCCCAGTATTGCCGATGACCGGCAAACCATCGTTCGTCAACAATTGACCTTGGGGCGTGACTTTTAAATCCCCCGCACGGGTATACGCTTCTTGGTTTTGCGCATCCCGCACTGCAATCCAGCCGTCACCTTTAATGGCAACGTCCATGGGATTACCTGTAGTTTCCAAAGGGCCAGCATCAAAATCCGTCGCGGGTCGCTCACTCATCGCATAGACCCGCGTTGGAAAGCCAGGACCAAATACGGGTTGGCTACGAAATTGTTCGAAATCGGATTTAAAACCAGTAGACTGCGTGTTCGCCAAATTATTGGCATTGGCAGTTTGTGATAATAAGGTCTGCGTGGCTCCGCTCATGGCAATATATAAGCTTCTGTCCATGCGACACCTCCTGAAAAAAATAACTATTGCGTGGAGACGTTGGCACGCCCCACGCTTAATGAATATTGAATCCCCACGTAGCGAAAGCTACGCTAAACTTGCTGCTGCTTACGCTCTTAGAATGGTTTCAATCAAGGATTTTTCGGTGGTGACCGTTTGTGAGTTGGCTTGATAGGATTGTTGCGCCACAATTAATTTAACTAATTGTTCTGCTAAATCCACATTCGAACCTTCTAAGGCCGCTGATTGCATCGTACCAAAGTTATTGCTACCTGCCGCACCATACACTGGAGCACCTGAGTCAGACGAGGTTCCCCAAGTCGTATCTCCTAATTTCGCCAAGGACTGATCACTTTGAAAGCGTGCCAAGGCGACTTGGCCCAAAACTTTGGCACCACCGTTACTGTAACGCGCAAACACCACTCCTTGTTTATCGACATCCACACCCGTTAAATTACCTGCAGGAGCACCATTTTGATCCAAACCATTCACACTGAAGGGTGTGGAAAATTGGGTACTGCCGCTATAGTCGAAGCGAATCGATAACGGATCGACACTGAGATTTGGATCAATATCCGCTAAATTAATATCACCAAAATCGATAGTCGTCACTCCTGTTACAGTACTGGGAGGATTACTGACCACAGGCAATAATTTGCCGGAAGCGTTAAAAGACACTCTTAAAGGTGATGCCGAAATTGTACCCAGTGGCTCGACTACAGAACCCGATGCGATGGTTGCAGGCGTTCCATTGGTTGGATCCGCCGGAGCCGCCTGCGTGCCGGGGGTAATACTGCGTCCATCGAGGAAGAAATAGGCATTCCATTCATTGGGATTGGCGGTTTTGACAAAATAAGTGGTCGCGATATGCGAATTACCTTGCGAGTCATAAGTGGTAATAGACGTGGTATTGTTGTAGGTCGCAGGATTAGGAGTATTGGTTCCCGGTAGAAAATCAAAACCACTTGAAGGGGCCGTCAAACTGCCATCCAGATTGACTTTAAGATTGACGTTTTTAGTAGCAATCGGCAAACCTTGCGAAGTATCAATTTTCAGCGGTTTAAACACCCCGACACTAAAACCTTCGTCTACAGTGGTGCCATTGGGTGAAAACGCCAATAAATACCGACCCTGAGCGTTAATCACATTGCCAGATTTATCCAGCTGAAATGCACCATTCCGAGTATATGCTGTAGGTATTGCCGGGTTAGACGTTGACCCACCGACCAAATTAGAGGTCGCTGCGGCGTCAATAGAATCTGCCAAAGCAAAAAAACCATTGCCGCTGATCGCCAAATCCAAACTATTTTGGGTAGGCTCAATATTCCCCTGAATAAACTGTTGTGCTACCTGGGTGACTTTCACTCCGGCACCCGGTTGCGTTTTGCTTACACCACCGATACTGCTGGCATAGACATCGGCAAATTCTGCCCGAGACTGCTTAAAGCCTACCGTTTGAGAGTTAGCAATATTATTACCAATGGTTTGTAAATTGACGGCTGATGATTTTAAGCCGCTCAGTGCTGTTTCGAAACCCATGTCACACCTCCAAAAATCTTAAAGAACTTGTGTAATTTTATTAAAATTGACGCTGCCTGCATTTCCCGCCAAATTGACGGTTAAGCCAGCCACGCCTGCTCCAATATTGACGCTATCCACTTTCGACTCAATATCGGTGGCTAACACAGTATTTTTGTTGTCTATCAAGGCCGAAGCCTCTATTTTGTATAATCCTGGATTGGCAGGTAGTCCCTTAGCATTGGTGCCATCCCAACTAAATGGAACATCCCCTTGCGCAGCATTACCCAACTTCATCGTTTGAATCAGTTCACCCGTTTTAGGATCGATGATTTTGACTTGCAAGTTCGGGGTACTGCCACTCAAATGAATTGTCCCGGACAAATCTTTGTTGCTTTCCAACACACCTTGACTAGCAGGCACAGAGACATAATGTCCAACCAAGCCAGAAGCTTGCAACGCTTGGCCTGAAGTAATAGAACTGGAAAAATCGGTAAAGGATTTTTGTAAATCCTGCACGCCTTGCACCGTGCCAAATTGCGCTAATTGCGTCAAAAAACTGCCATCTTCCATCGGTTTAGAAGGATCTTGATGCGTCATTTGCGTAGTCAATAATTTCAAAAACTGATTTTGGCTTAAAGTCCCACTCGGGGTAGTACTGGTCACTTTAGTCGCAGTGGCTGGCTTCTCGACTCGGGTTAAGCTGGCATAATCAAAAGCCGCTGGGGCTGAGGTACTGGTGGTATTGGTCATAGTCTATTCTCCCTATTGCCCCATTTTTAAAGTTTGTAACATCATCGATTTCGCGGTATCCAGGACTTCAACATTGTTTTGATACGAACGCGAGGCCGACATCATATTGGCCATTTCTTCTACGGTATTGACATTAGGTTTAAAGATATAGCCCTGTGCATCTGCCATAGGATGATTAGGCGCATATTCCATCACCAGCGGTGCTTGACTTTCGACTACCCCCAAAACATTGACGCGGCTAGGTTGTAATTGTTTATCTTTCAGATTTTGTAATTCTGCCGCAAACACGGGCTGCCTAGATTTGTAGGTTTGTTCAATACTGCTACTGACACTGTTTGCGTTGGAAATATTACTGGCCACTATATTCAGACGCAGATTTTGCGCATTCATGCCGCTACCAGCAATATCGAAAATTTTAAATGCGGACATGGTTATTGCCCTCCTCTAAGTGCCGTTTTTAAATCAGCAAAGCTGCCATTAATAAAGCGCAAACTGGCTTGATATTGCACCGCATTTTCTGAATACTTTGCCTGCTCCACATGCGCTTCTACGGTATTACCATCAATGGCTGGCTGATTCGGATTACGATAGAGCAATTCGCCGTTTAAAGACAATTGTGGCGGCGCGATATGTGCTGGGTGCGTAGTTTCCAGGCGTAAATGTTTACGCTGCTCTTCGTCTGTGGTTTGTTTCAGTACAGACTGAAAATCTAAATCCACAGCTTTATAATTGGGGGTATCTGCATTCGCCATATTAGACGCCAGCACCACACTACGTTTTTCGCGTAAACGTAGCGCATCTGGATGAATACCCAAAGCATTGGAAAAATTAATAGTCATGGTGGTTACCTCCGTAAACTTTACAAAATATAAAGCACCATGCATGCCAATTTATTTTTAAATATATTTTTCATATATTTAAAATCACACCGCTTATACCAATACCCAATGTTAATCCTAACGCAGGCAATTTATAGCCGCTAGCAATCCACACTGGAAACGTCAAGCAACATGATGGCTTCCCCACTTTGCATTCAAAGTTAATGGCACTTAATTTAAAGCTATAGAGTTGGTTTTTATTCTATTTATAAACTATATTTTATAGACCAGCGCCACACTGATTGAAGCCTCAGCTTTTTACAATTCAACCTTAGCCTCCATCAGGCTCTAACGTGGAGCACTATTCAACGGCTAGATTATTGACGCATCCCCAGTGGAGAACCCATGCTCGAAACCCATCCGCATACGATTTTAATTGTTGACGATTCCCCTGAAAACCTCACGGTACTCAGTGAATTATTGCAACCACTGTATCGAGTGCGCGTGGCCACGTCAGGTCGCAAAGCCTTAAGCATCGTGAATACCCAACCGCTGCCAGACCTGATTCTGTTAGATATTATGATGCCAGAAATGGACGGCTATCAGGTGCTTCAAGCGTTACGCAACCAGCCACAAAGCGCTGAAATTCCTGTTATTTTTGTCAGTGCGATGGACAGTATGGACGCAGAATTACACGGTTTAATCGAGGGAGCGGTGGACTACATTACCAAACCTATTATCCCTCCAATCGTGCTGGCCAGAATTCATACGCAATTGGAGTTAAAGCGCGCCCGAGATGCTTTAAGCTACCATAATCACTGGCTGGAAGCTGAAGTCAATAAACGAATGGAAGAGAATGAAATTATTCAGGAAGTTAGTATTCGGGCCTTAGCGCATTTAGCAGAAACCCGCGATCCTGAAACTGGAAATCATATTTTACGCACTCAAGGTTACGTTAACCAATTAGCACTGTTGTTAACGGGGCATCCGCAGTTGAAAACTACACTCAATGAGCGCTACATAAAGTTACTTAGCCGTTCAGCCCCCCTACATGATATTGGCAAAGTCGGTATCCCAGATGCCATCTTACAAAAACCTGGAAAACTCAGTCCTGCAGAATGGCAGGTCATGCAAACCCATGCTAAGCTTGGTTATGATGCGATTGAATTAGCTGAACGTGATACTCAGGGCTCAGTGGAATTCCTCGCACTTGCTAAAGAAATATCGCATTGGCACCATGAGAAATGGGATGGCAGTGGATACCCTGATGGTTTATCCGGCAATAATATTCCGGTATCAGCCCGGATTATGGCGATTGCTGATGTATTTGATGCCTTGATTTCCAAACGTGTCTACAAGCCTGCAATGACATTTGCACATGCGCGCGAGGTTATTGCCGCAGGACAAGGCACCCATTTTGATCCGGATATGACGACTGCATTTCTGGAGAATTTTAATAATTTTTGTCAAATTGCGGAACGCTACCGCGATTCAGAAATGGAAGTAAGCATATGAGTCAACCCACCCGTATTCTGTTAGCTGAAGATGAATTGCTAATTGCCATCATTATTCAGGACTTACTGACCAGTGAAGGATATTCGGTCCATGTGTGCTCGGATGGCTTATCCGCATGGGAAAATTTACAAGCGACCCAACCGCCTTACGATATTATTTTGTTAGATCGCGGACTACCAGGCTTAGATGGCCTGGAATTATTGCGACGGATTAAAAGTGATACCAGTTTTGCAAATACCCCAGTCATCATTGAAACCGCTCAAGGTGATCATGAAAGCATTCACGAAGGCTTAATCCATGGCGCTTACTACTATCTGACCAAGCCATTTCAGGCTGAAGTGTTACTCGCCGTTGTCAAAGCAGCAGAAGAACAATCCAAAAATATTAACAATATGCTTAATAGCGTGCGAAGTGCAGAGCGCCCCGTGGCATTATTACAAATGGGAAGCTTTCGTTTTCACAACTTAGATGAAGCGGTCCTGCTCGCCAATTATCTGGCGCAAGCTTGTCCCGAACCCGAACGCGCAGTCCAAGGGTTGCAAGAACTACTGACCAATGCCGTAGAGCATGGAAATTTAGAAATCTCTTATGCTGAAAAAGGCGCATTACTGCTTAAAAATACGTGGCATGATGAGATTGCTCGTCGCCTACAATTACCCGAATATCGGACGCGTTATGTGAATGTGCACTTTCAACGCCAAGCCGAATTTCTACAATTTACTGTGCAAGACCAAGGGACAGGCTTCGATTGGAGCAGCTACTTAGAATTTTCATCGGAACGGGCTTTTGATTTACATGGACGTGGTATCGCCATTGCTAAAAAATTGAGTTTCGATTACTTAGAATATCAAGGAAATGGCAATACCGTAGTCGCCCGTTTTTACACGTTAGCCAGCGCAACTGCACCGCATGACTGATCACTCACCTTCACGCTCCTCTCCATCAAACTCACCCACCTCGACACGGACAGGCAGCCAAGGTAGCATTCTGGGAATCGTGCTGATTTATGCCATGTTTGCGTCGGCATGGATTTTATTTTCTGATCAATTAGTTGCCAGTTTTTTGCATGATCCTGAACAAATTACGCTGGTCAGCATGCTCAAAGGCTGGGTATTTGTCGCGGTAACGTCGTTCATTCTTTACTATTTGATGCGTTTCTTTAAGGTTGCAGAAACGAAATTACCTGTGGAACATTCACCGTCGAAACGTGCAAACCGAATATTCATCAGCATTTGGCTCGCGATTCTAGTTTTCATGGGCTTAGGTATTTCTCGCTCTTATATCCACGAAAAGCAAGAAGCTACAGATAGCTTGTTAGCGATTTCCGAATTAAAAACGCGGCAAATTACGGATTGGCAAAAGGAACACCAAGCGGGTGCCGAATTTATACGCGACAATCAACATCTAACACTGCAATTTTTGCAATGGCAACGTGATGGCGACCCTGCTTCGGGTGAACAATTTCAGCAGCGTTTGCTGCAATTAAAACATACCCTGCGTTTTAATAGTTTTGCATTAAGCACCGCCTCGGGAAAATTACTGTGGCAAAGCGACGCTAAGCCTACCTCGTTATCCCCCGAGCAATTACAGGCCGTGCAAACAGCAAGCGCCGAACGGCAAATATTAAAGCTTGGGCCATATTACGACAATCAAGGTAAAGCGGGCTTTGACATTATCACCCCATTAAATACTCTGCCAGCATCGCCTCCGGTCATGCTCATGCATATTGAGCTTGCGGATTGGATCTATCCCACTTTACTGAGTCCCAACGAACCTGTAACCTCTGGAACGACAGTATTAGTTTCTCGTTCAGGCGAACAGCTACACATTTTTAGCCCAAAATTGCAGACCGCAGACGCACAAGTTAATCTAGCCACACTGTTAGCGCCTCATGTGCAAGCTAAACCTACACGCGCAATTATTGAGGACAGAGATTATCGGGGCATCCTGATCATTGGCGTTTTGCAAGCCATTCCAGACACCGACTGGCTGTTACTGACCTCCCGCGAGCAATCCTCTATTTATAGCGAATTAATCAAAAATACGGCTTGGATTGCCTTAGTCGGTTTACTGGCCTTATTTATCAATACCGCGAGCTACTATCTAATTCAGCAACATCAGGAACTGTGCATGGCGCAAGCTATTCATGATTCCCAAAAGGAACGCTTACAAGCCATGAGTTTGTTAGCAGCTATTGTTGATAGCTCGGATGACGCCATCTTCGCTAAAGATCTGGAGGGAAAATATATTTTATTTAACCGCGCCGCCAGTAATGTCGTAGGTAAACCTATAGCAGCGGTCATAGGTCAGACAGATGCATTTATTTTTCCTCCTGCGCAAGCCGAACGCATCATGGCAACGGGTCGCATAATCATTGAGGAGCAGCGTCAACGGACACAAGAGGAAAATTTGGAGACCTTTTTAGGCCCCAGAATTTTTCATACCACCAAAGGGCCTTTATTCAATAGCCAGCAAGAAATCATTGGAATATTTGGAATTTCTCGTGATATTACCGAACTTAAACAAGCAGAAAATGCCTTGCGTCAGAGCGAGATTCATTACCGCAGTATTTTCGAAAATAGCATGGATGGCGTATTATTAAAAAATCCTAATGGTCAAATTATTAGCGCTAACAATGAGGCACAACGCATTTTAGGTCGGACAGAGGCCGAATTAAAACAGCTGACTTGGCTGGATATTGTGGATAACCAGGATCCACGTTTAGCGATCGCATTGCAAAAACGTGCAAAAGAAGGGCGTTTTCGCGGTGAACTCAATCTTATCGATAAAAACGGCATCAGCTTCCCAGCAGAAATCTCCTCGCAAATTTTCAAATTACAAAATGGTGAGACCTTATCCAGCGTATTTATACGCAATATTTCCGAACTTAAAATTGCCGAAGTGCGTCTACGTAAGTTAGCGCAGGCCGTCGAACAAAGTCCGGAAAGTATCATCATTACCGATTTAGACGGTAAGATCGAATATGTGAATGCCGCCTATTTGAAAAATAGCGGCTATGACCTTGAGGAAGTTTTCGGACAAAACCCACGCATCCGCAAATCCGGTAAAACGTTAACAGACACCTATGTCGAACTTTGGGAAACCCTACGCAAAGGCGAAACGTGGAAAGGTAAATTTATCAATCGCCGTAAAGATGGCAGTGAATACACGGAATTTGCGATTATTTCCCCTTTGCGGCAGCCCAATGGTCAAATTACGCACTTCGTTTCAGTACAAGAGGATATTACTGAGAAAATGCTCATGGGCGAAGAATTAGACCGCTACCGTATGCATTTGGAAGAGTTAGTCGAAACTCGGACCAATGAATTACATCAACAAAGCCATTCTTTACAAGCCCTGATCGATAACCTGCCACATATGGCGTGGTTAAAAGATCATTTAGGGCGTTTTATTGCCGCAAATCGCCCGCTCGCCACACTCTATAATTTAGACAGTCAGGCCTTATTAGGTAAAACCGATTTTGATTTTTTACCTAGAAAATTAGCAGAACACTACCTTAAAGAAGATAACCAAGTCATGCGTTCGCGGGAACCGAGAACCGTGCAGGAACCGATGTTAAACCTCCAAGGTTCGTTGTATGAGATTTTCAAAGCGCCGATTATCGATGCCGATAACACCGTGTTGGGGACAGTCGGTTTTGCGCGCGACATTAATCCGCAACGCGAAATGGAAGCGGAACTAGCACGCCGCGCAGAAGCAGCAGAAGCGGCCACCCGTGCCAAAAGTACTTTTTTGGCTAATATGAGCCATGAAATACGCACACCGATGAATGCGATTATCGGTTTAACTTATCTGCTGCGGCAGGGCAGTATTACGCCGCATCAGTCTGAACGCTTAGATAAAATCGATACCGCGGCACAACATTTATTGTCGATTATTAACGACATTCTGGATTTATCCAAAATTGAGGCTAACCGCTTAGAGCTGGAAACCACAGATTTTTCCCCTTCAGCATTATTAAATCAAATTACCTCTATTTTCAGCGATCAAGCGCGAGCCAAAGGTATAGCACTTAAAATTGATTGCCACGATCTGCCCGCCTGGCTACGAGGTGACCCTACCCGCATACGGCAATCGGTCATTAACTATGTGAGTAATGCCATAAAATTTACTGAGCATGGCAGTATTTCGCTACGAGCCCGCGTCCTTAATCAATCTCAAGATGGCATATTCGTTCGCTTCGAAGTGCAAGATTCCGGCATTGGCATTGCGCCTGAAAAATTACCACTCCTATTTGAGGCGTTTGCCCAAGCCGATGCCTCCACAACCCGCAAATATGGCGGTACTGGTTTAGGCTTAGCCATCACCCGGCGCTTAGCCTTGCTCATGGGAGGAAGTGCGGGTGCAGAAAGTACCTTAGGCATTGGAAGTACTTTTTGGTTTACCGCGTTGCTACAGACAGGCCAGCGTGTTAGCAATCACACCCAAGCCTTATCCATCGATGCCGAGTCCATGATTAAACGCTACTATAAAGATCGACATTTATTGCTCGCTGAAGATAACCCAGTTAATCGTGAAGTTGCATTAGACCTGCTGAATGGTGTCGGTTTGAACGTCACTGTTGCAGAAAATGGCCGTGTTGCGCTAGAAAAAGTCCGTGCGCAAACCTTTGATTTAGTGCTGATGGATATGCAAATGCCTGAAATGGATGGTCTGGAGGCCACGAGCGCAATTCGGGAATTCGTGGACCGCGACACTTTACCCATCTTAGCCATGACTGCCAATGCCTTTGAAGAAGACCGTCGCGCATGCTTAGATGCCGGAATGAATGATTTTGTCGCTAAACCGGTTATTCCCGAAGCATTGTATATCGCCCTACTACGCTGGTTACCTCGACCACAACAACACAGTGCTAGTCAGGCGTTACCCAATCCAGTCAAGACGCCATTATTTAGTGTCACGCCACCGTCGTTAGCTCTTAGCAATCAATTTGCTAGAATCCCGGGCCTAGAAACCACAATCGCCATGAACCTAGTCCGAGGGGATAGTACGAAATACTTAAAGTTACTGCATATGTTTGTGGATACGCATGCGCAAGACATGCCTAAGATTACAGACTTGATTCACCAAGGTCAGTTGCAAGAGGCCAAACGGATTGCACATGGTTTAAAAGGGGCGGCAGCGACTTTAGGCATTTTTCGGATTGCAGAATTTAGTGCGCAATTAGATCAGTTGTTAACGCAAAATGAGATGCATGCTGAATGCCTAGCACTGACCGAGCAATGTCAGCAGGAGTTAACGAAGTTTATGCAAGCATTAGAAAATATCCCTCAGCCAGATCAAGCCCCGGAAGATGCCGAAACAATCTTGGATTTGCCTACCTTGCTGGAATTGAAACAACTGTTAGAAGAGAACAATGCACGGAGCAATTTCTTTGTACGCCCTATTGAGGCGTCGCTCAAGCTCAAATTAGGCAACCGTTTTGCAGAATTTCGACACTATGTTGATGTCTTTGAATATGATAAGGCTTTGCTGGTTTTAAATGAGATATTGCCCGAAATGAATGCCTAAGGCACTATAAACTCCACAAATACTCGACCACACTGTCTAAGTCCGCTTCAGTAAGTATTTTATTGCGTCCAAAGGGTGGCATGGTCGTTTCAGGATTGTGTTGGGTCGCATCCCAAATTAGGTGGCGCAATTGCTGTTTATCCTGGTATTTACTTGCGATGCCAATCAAAGGTTGTCCCAAATTACCTGGCTGTTCACCATCGGCAATTTGATGACATGCCAAGCAATTGCCTTTAGAACGCTCGAAGGCAATCTGTTTACCCAGGGCTAAGGTTTGTGGATCAGCAATATTGGCAATGCAGGCAGTTAATCCCAGCGCTAAAATGGCTACCCCCAGAACATTAATTTTCATCATCCACCCAAAAAAATCGATTGGGATTGTATTGGCCCGTTCCCGTAGGATAGGCCTTACTGAGGGCATTCCAGGTATATTCTTGCGCTTCACTGACAGCGACGAAGCAATCCAGATCATGTGCCAATAAAGCCGCTATACTGGATGCCAAGGTACAACCAGAACCATGATACTGATGACCTAAGCGTTCCCAGGTAAAGGTTTCTACCGTCTCCTCGGGGCGAAAAAGTTGATTACGTACCGCTCGGGTATCTTCATGCGCCCCAGTTAGCAGTACATTTTTACAGCCCATCTCTAATAACGCACGTCCACACGCTTTTAAATCATCCAACTGGGTAAGTTGCCTTGCCTCGTGCGAGTTTGGAGTACAAATAAACGTATGCGGTAATATTCGTTCTATCATTGCTTGCCGTAAATCGTCATCTGCCAAATGCATTCCACCACCTGCAGCTAGAATCGGATCAAACACCACCGGGATATTCGGATACGCTTGCAGAATTTTTTGCACCGCTAGAATAATGTCATAACTTCCAAGCAAACCTATTTTGATGACTTTCACAGGTAAATCACTCAGAATTGTAAGCGCTTGTGCTTTGAACTCGGCAGCAGTTTGAGGAATAACTTTACGGATATTATGCGTATCCTGTTCAGTCAACGCGGTCACCACCGTCGCAGCGTGACAACGATGCGAAATAAGTACCTCAATATCTGCTTGCAAACCCGCACCGCCACAGGGATCATGCCCGGAAAAACATAGAACTACGGGCCGAATTGAACTCATATGTCTTACCTAAAATAAAAAAACCGTTATCAGGAAAGATAACGGTTTTAAAGGGGGTTTGTCAATTACGCTCAGGCATTGCAGGCTAATTAATTCTCAGTCTGGGCATTAAACAGCGGTCCCCACTTGTAATCCTTCAAACCAATCCAGGAAGCGGCGAACATCATCACCTTTAAAGACACGACCATGTTGTGGTGCGAGCACGTCAATATCCAGTTCTCGGACACGTTCTATCCAATTGCGTTTTGCTTGATTCGATGGCATCCAACGTTGGTGAAAGTAACGCATTTTTTCTACGTGAGCATCAAAATTATCGACATACATTGGCGCACCCGGTGTTTCCAAGGCAGCACCCACATCTCCGGAAAACAAGATTTTGGCATTGGGATCATAAATATGAAAATTCCCTGAAGAGTGCAAATAATGCGCAGGAATAATTTTTAATTCTACATTTTCTAATCGAATTACCCCACCATTATCTGGAATAGCGACATATTCAATGCTATCACAGCCGAAATGGCGCAAAAAACCTTCCCAAATTGCAGGGGCGTGAAGTTTAGCATTGGGCAAAGCCTGATCCCATAATCCCAAGGAAGAAATAATATCTGGATCTTGATGCGACGCAAATAAATCAGTGATTTGCTCGACAGGTGCATGGTGTAATACCGCTGCCAGCATCGGAGCAAATAATTCTATTCCACCTGGATCAATCAACAAACAACGATTCGCAGTTCTTACAATATATTGATTGGTATCAATAATATTGTTGGGTTTATTTTCATCACGCCCATACATAATCCACTGATACGATCCTTCGTAAATTTTTGTCATTTTCATGCGTAACCCTACCCTAGCTGATCTGTCACTATTCTGTGATCGTAATAAATGATAAAGCGCTGCGGCACCGCTGCACGTTATCGTGAATAACTTGCGCCGCGTTATCGACGCTCTCGGCTACTGCCTGTAAACTTTGTAAGTATTCTCCAGCTTGCGAAGCCTCAATACGTGAGTTCGCAGCGATCACTCGTGCAGCACGGGCAGGGTGCATCACTTCACCCAGTTGATCGAGTAATTGTGCAATATGGGCATTAAATTGACGCAAACAATCCTGCATGTTTTGCTGTGCTTTTAGCCGCGGCGCATTTAATGACTGCTCATACTGCGCACCTTTGGCATATTTTGCGGCTAATTCAAATTTGTTATGCGCTTCTGTCATGCGATATTCATCCACAGTCAATTGATATAATTGCATGGCGTGTTGATTAATTTCATTAACTAATTCAATGGTGTCCTTGGCCAACTCATTAATAAAATCTGTGATAGGTTGAAAACCTTTAGCTTTCTCCCCCGCCCGAAAGGCAATCGCTTTTGCGTTTGCCGCCGCCAGAGATATTTCCTTAGCCACATCCATAACGGCACTGAGTTCCGCTGCAATTGAAGCCACAGCCACGAACTGCGAATTTGTTTGATTTTTTCTCATGCGTTACCGCCCCTACTTTTTACCATGAATCCTAGAATTGCCTCACCCAAGTGATTGCCGTCTTATTCTTGATAGCTCCAATCAAAAACAGCTAAAACTTCACGCCCACCATTGCCATATTCCAATTTAGAGCACAGGGTATGTACCCGATAAATGCCACGATTTGGTTTCAATTCCGCTGCAAAATCAAATCCTGCGCCGGAATCTTTTAAGCTAATTTGTAAACGCCCGCCCACCTCGGTAGGTTGATGCTGAAAATCTACCACTATAGACCCAGTTTTGACTTCTTGTAAGCGTTGTTCTTTAATCGCATGAAATTTAATTAAACCTTCGGAAGTCAGTTTTAATTTGCCATCCATCGCCAATAGCCCATAATCCAAGGCATTGATAAATAATTCATTTACGATACAAAAAATCGCTTCCTGGAAACTCTGTAATGCCTGAATATCCATCAGCATATTCAACATCACAGGAACCGGGTTAACTTGTTGCAAAGTTTCGACACTGAAGCTTAACTTACTACTCCAGGTTAATGCAGGACATTTTTGTACCGCCAGTGGCTTACCGACTGATTGCCAAATTGCATTTTTCAAATCACAATGCAATTCCACAAAAGTGACATCATCTTGCTGCTCCAAACCCTGAGTATGCACGGCAAGATTATGTAAGATACTGTCATACGGTGACTCGACTTCATTTTCCAGACACGCCATGACCCCAGAAATATCAAATTGCTGCCCTGCGATATTTTGGGCCTCAATCACACCGTCTGTGAACAAATACAGATAATCATGGTGATCAATTTCAAAATATTCCACTTTAGGCTCATAAGTCGCCATGATGCCTAAGGGAAAGTTCTTAGATTCAATACTGCGGATTTTGCGCGTCGGTTTATGTAACAGATAATGTGCGGGTAAACCACAGGTAATGATTTCCATAAAACTGGAATCGGCGCGTAAAGTCACCAAGGTGGTCGCCAGAAACATATTTACCGGTAAAAGCTTATGTAATTTGCGATTGATTTCTTTAATAATTTCTTCGCCAGCGAAGCCTTTACGCGCCATCCCATAGAATATTTGTGCCGTTGGCTCAGCGCCGATGGACGCGGATAATCCATGCCCCGTAAAATCCCCTAACAACACATAAAAGCGATTTCCTGGAGCCTTGGACGTTAATAGAATATCCCCATTAAATAAGGCCATTGGGGACAGTGAATAGCGTAAGATGGAAGTTTCAACAAAATCCGCGTGTAAAATATTTTTATATAAACTTGCTGCGACTTGTTGTTCTTGTTCGTATAGTTCCTGATACTTTAGCAACTCATGTTTTTGACTGCGCAGTTCTTCATACAGCCTTTTAACGCGTAATAAGGAATTGATTTTGGCACTGAGCAGAACACTGTTATAAGGCTTGTTAATAAAGTCATCACCCCCCGCAGCAACGCATTTATTGAGTAAGTCTTCGGTATCCATACTGGTAATGAACACAATCGGGACATAATCATTTTTCAAAAGTGCAGCAATTTCTCTAGCCACTTGGATGCCGTCCAACTTAGGCATCATAATATCCAGTAACACTAAATCAGGTTGGTGCGCTTTGAATAGCTCTAATGCTGCAAAACCATCTTCTGCCAAGATAATTTGGTAGCCGATATCACCTAACAAGCTCGCCAGCATTTCACGTTGTAAGCGACTATCGTCAGCAACGAGAATTCTGGCATGAGGTAAAGCTAATGAATCGGTCATATTTTTTTATTTTTAAACCATTAAATTCTGCATTTATCGCCAAGCTCATAAAACAGCGTTGAATGTCACTTGACTCAGCCCAAAAGTGTGTTGCTGCGGTAAAGATAGCACTTCAAACAAAGCATTCAATTTTCTAGAATACAATACTTTTAAATTAATATCACGCATAGAACATCATACATTCTTGGCTTTTTCAGCAACTCACCTATTATCCCAGATTAAATAATTTATCAAAATTCGCAATTTCCAATATCTTTCTAACTTCTGGCCGAATATTCATTAACTTAATAGATTGAGAGCTCGTACTGACTTTATCGCGTAATACCAACAGCATACCTAAAGCCGAGCTATCCATGTACTCTGTCGCATAAAAATCAATCACAACTTGTTTGGTAGTCAACTTAATTTGATCTATAGCATTCCGAAAATCTTGATGGGCACCAAAATCAAATCGACCAGCAATTTTGATAGTTAAAATCGATTTTGATGCATCGAAGTTAGTTGTTACCGCCATTATATTTCTCTCTAAGTTTCGTTATTCTTAAATACTATGAGGATAGTTGTTTATCTAGAACATTTCAATTTCGCCTTCCGACATTGAGTTCTGAGCCACAATTTTTTTTCCTTTATCTTGCCAATCTTGCTGCATCGTGAGTAAACGTTTTTGACCACTTTCCAGTTCACCCACCCACAATTGCGGATCATCGGTTTTAAAAATCCCTAAGCCTAAACGTACTTCCTCAGCAAGGACTTGGAAATGCCGCGTATTTCCTTGAAGGTATTCGATTAATTGACGGGTTAAATCTTCAAACTGCAAGCCTCTAACGGCATCGTTCACTGTAAAATCCAAATGTTTGCTTAATTCTGAGACCTGCAATAATTTCTGCTCCATCGCGACATTCATAACCGCAATATCCGCCATCATTTGATCAATTTTAGATTTAGAGGTTATTGCAACATTCATGTCTTTGGAGGCCATGGTCTCTATCATTTGATTCGCTCGCTCGATGTTGGATTTCGAAGCATTAACCACTTTGCGAATTTCTTCGCTAAATTTATCGGAATTTTTCGATAAATTACGCACCTCTTCGGCAACAACGGCAAAGCCACGCCCCGCTTCACCAGCACGAGCGGCCTCAATAGCTGCATTTAGCGCCAACAGATTGGTTTGATCAGCAATCCCTTGAACATCACTCACCAGTTTTTCTACTAAACCCATGTGTTCCCGCAAATCGCCAATCACCGCCACCATTTCCATACTTTGTTTGCTAATCAATAAAATATGATCGATAAAATAGCGTAGTACTTGATCGGTTTCT
Organism: Methylococcaceae bacterium; assembly: GCA_005779525.1. GTDB lineage: Bacteria > Pseudomonadota > Gammaproteobacteria > Methylococcales > Methylomonadaceae > SXIZ01. Next base: position 15,510 of record SXIZ01000163.1, on the reverse strand, counting down.
TCGGCAAAGCGCGTAAAACTAATTGCCTTATCATTTTTCCCAGTATTGCCCACAATTGAGAAGACGATTCTCGCCTGATCGGATGACAAGCTATGCAAGCTTTTAAAACTATTTCCCATGGTGTTCACAGCGTCACCGACTACAGAGCGAAGCTGTCCTAAATCGGCAATAAACTGCTGCACTTCTTGTTTAATACAGCCATCTAAAGCCTGCAAATAAGTATCTATCGCCGCAATATTTTGCAACTGATTTTGTCGATCAAGCTCCAACTGCTGTTGCTCAGCTTGTTTCACTTGCTGATAACCGTTAATGGCCCACGTTAAAGAAATAAGGGGTACGGCAATCCAAAAAAGGTACTGTGTTGGCAATGCCATTGGCAGAACCAACAAAATTAGCGTCAATGCGATAGGCAACCAGTTTCTAGATAGAAAGTGTTTCATTTTGCCTCCCGTTAACTCGCAAATTTAAGTATTTGTTTAGCAATCTGATTTAAAGGAACTACCACTTCAGCCGCTCCTAATCGGTAAGCTTCGCCTGGCATTCCCCAAACCACACTCGATTCCTCATCTTGAACGATATTTCTAGCGCCCGCATCACGCATTTCCTTCATGCACCGTGCACCATCCGCACCCATTCCGGTTAACATCACCCCAATAGCATTAGATCCTACCTGCTGCGCAACTGAACGAAACATCACATCAACCGAGGGTTTGTGCCGATTCACTGGCGGACCACTATGCAAACGACAAATATACCGCCCTGCCTCCCGCAACACTAACAAATGTTTATCTCCAGGCGCAATATAAATATTGCCAGGCAAAATGGGTTGCCCATCTTCAGCAAGTGACACCTGCATGGGAGAGATATCGTTCACATGCTTGGCAAAAGACGCACTAAACGCAACAGGCAAATGTTGCGAGATCAAAATGGCGGGCGTATTCTCAGGCAACTCGCGCGCGACAACTTTTACTGCTTCGGTACCGCCAGTCGACGAGCCTAAGGCAATAATTTTTTCAGTTTTTCTGATTAGTGGCCGCTCTAGGAGAGCTGGAATAATAATGTCCACCGAATTATTTTGTGAGCATCCGAGAACCGTAGGAGGTAAAGATTTTACAGCCCGCTTACTCCCTGAAGTAGAATTTGTAACTTCCACGCCCTGAATTTTAGCTTTAGAGGCCATACGGACTTTAGCAATAATATCTTCAGCATAGTCATTAAAAGTACTTTTGACATCGACTTTAGGTTTTGGCACAAAATCAACAGCCCCGATACCCAAAGCTTCAAGAGTGATATCCGCACCTTTTTCAGTTAAAGTTGAAATCATCACTACAGGCATGGGGCGCAAACGCATTAAATTGCGTAAAAACGTTATGCCATCCATACGCGGCATTTCAACATCTAAAGTTAATACGTCTGGGTTAAGTTTTTTGATCAACTCCCTAGCAATCAGCGGATCTTCAGCAACTCCAACCACTTCTATATCGGGGGCTGAATTAAAAATTTCAGTCAGAATTTTGCGTATCAGCGCCGAATCATCAACTATAAGCAGTTTTATTTTTTCCATGTACACTTCTCAAAACAATTCCACATCACCAACCACGGGTACATCTTTAATGGTACGGCGGTATTGACTTTCGCGTAGAGCAATCGTGTCATTATGCAAATCCTGAATTTTCTTCATACGTACACGACCTGACTGCGGGTAAAAATTTATTTTACGCGGATAAATATCGCCTAAATCCTTAGAGACCAAGAGTAGTCCCTCAGTATCTATATAATCCATAACAAAAGTAATATTTTTTAGCCCGACATCGCCGAGTGACGCGATAATTTTCCCTCCTCCAAATACTTTAACTTCGAGATTTTTACGCTTACCACCATTCGCCAAAATGGTATTGATCAAATGCTCCATAGCGTAGTTGCCATAGCGTGTTGCATTACCTACTACTGACTCGCGCCCTTCATCCAGCCGCGATTGCGAAGTTTCGGGAAGCATAAAATGGTTCATGCCTCCAATCCCTGAGATCTTGTCGCGTATACAGGCCGAAATGCAAGAGCCAAGCACCGTGGTAATCATCTCATTTTCTTTGGTGACATAATACTCCCCAGGGAGTAGCTTAGCAGCCACCGTATTATTAATTTTGTCCCAATAGCGAGAAATATTTTCAAAACCTGCAACCGAAGGTGGACTTAACTCCATTAGTTATTAGCCTTTTTTCTTATAAATGGTATTACCAATTAACTCAAAATCTGTAGTTAATTGGTGCAGTGACTCTGAATGCCCAATAAACAGTAGTCCAGCGGGCTCTAAAAATTGCGCGTAACGTTGGGCTAACTGACTTTTAGTTTCCCGATCAAAATAAATCAAAACATTCCTACAAAAAATAAAATCAAATTTTCCCTTCATGGGCCATTCACGCATGAGGTTCAATTGGCGGAAGCGAATTAATGCCTGTAATTCCGGTTTAACTTTAATCTTGGTAGCATTCACACCCGTCCCTTGTTTAAACCAGCGTTTTAAACGCTCGGGCGATAGCCCACCAATACGGTCTGTTGTGTAAATACCTTCAGCGGAAGCTTTCAGTACATTCGTATCTAAATCGGTCGCCAGTATTTTTATTTCCCAGCCAGCGGGTACATTTTCTAACAAGGTCATCGCCAAAGAATACGGCTCTTCCCCGGTTGAACATCCTGCCGACCACAGCGTTATTTTTTTGCTGGCACTGTTTTTTTTCAGTAATATCGGAATGAGCGTCTGTTTCAGATATTCAAAATGATGATTTTCACGAAAAAATGACGTCAAATTCGTCGTCACTGAATTCATAAAATCGGTAAATTCTTTTTCTGGATTATTCTCCAAATAAACACAATATTCTTTAAAACTTTGCAGACCTAGCACTCTAACCCGTTTCGATAGGCGCGAATAAAACATATCAAATTTGTCATCAGAAACTATGATACCTGAATATTCGTTCGATAATTTTCGCAAAAAATTAAAATCCTCCCGCGTATATTCAAATTCACGTGCTTTACTCACTGTGTAATCCCCTAATCAACTATCAAAACTGCAAAATATCTTGTGCAGATATTTTGTTCATCGTACAAATTGGGAAACCCTCAGAAAAATCCAGAGGCAGATTTATCAAGCTCTAATAATTTGCTGACCCCTATTAGATTAGCGGCCTCCAGAAATCTTTCTGAAGGAAAATCGAAAACTAATACCCGTTCTAATCGATCGGTTTCTTTTTTAAGGGCCACAAATAATTGTAAGGTGGCAGTATCAATTGAATTTACCGCAGAGGCATCAATTTCGATAGCTCCCAAACTATTTTCTAATTTACTAATAATCTCCTCACGTAAATTAGCGACATTTTGAATATTTTGAACCGCTTCCAAAACCACTTTGAGTTGATTTTCTTGAGTTACTTGAGCATTGGAACTGTGCTCGGTAGCAGACGCTACTTGCTCTTGCTCTTGCGCAGCAGAAACTTCCTCGCCTTGCGGTTCCTCATTCATCCACGCTAATGGATCATAACCCAGCAAACTTTCTTCTTGTTTTTTTGCCATTACATCACCTTACCTTGCAAAAAATCTTTGGCTAAATTGTGAAAATCATTCGCCGATACACTTTTAGGTCGATACTCAAAAATTGTCATGCCAAAACTAGTGCATTCAGACAATACCGCAGTCTCACGGATTACAGTCGCTAAAATTTGTTGGGGAAAATATTGCTGTAACTTACCCAAGACTTCTTTTGAAAATTTCCTACTAGAAGTATAGCGTGCCATCACTATTTGGGTTTTGTATTTTTTCTTTAAAACCTGCTCAAATTTTCTAATAGTTTTGATCAAATCTGAAAGCCCTTGCAATGCTAAAAAATCACTGCTCATGGGAATTAAAATCTCATCCGTGGCAAATAAAACATTTGCTACCAATAAGCCAGAAGAAGGCGGACAATCGATAAACACATAATCTTGGTCTTGGAAGTCATTTAACAAAGTATGTCTCAAAATTTCACTGCGCTTTGCGCCACCCGTGCTCATGAGTTCGATGTCATGTAGTTTGGGTCCAGAAGGGATTAATTGAAGATTTTCTCGCATCGGTATGACACACTGAGAGACATCTGCGCCATCGAGTAAAACGGCATCAATCCCAGAAGCTTGGCGATTTAACATACCCAGTGAGATGGACAAATGTCCTTGTGGATCAAAATCGATAACGGTTACTTTTTTGCCTGCTTTTGCAAGCGCATGACTCAGATTAGTTGAAGTAGTTGTTTTACCCACACCGCCTTTCTGATTAAAAATTGCTACCACTCGCGCATTCATATTATTCCACTAAACGACTGATGCCTTCAAATTCAGCCGGATTAAGCAATCGATCTGCATCCAGCAGCATAATCATACCCTGCTTGTATACGTACATGCCGCGCATATATCGGGTATCAATTTTAGAGCCCAGATCTGGAGATTTTTTTATATCTCCCGAGCGAATGTCTAAAACATCTGAAACTGCATCCGCGACTAGTCCAATCACATGGCTACCTGAAGCATTTTCAACGCACAGTACGATGACCACGGTGACTGGAGTATACTCTTTAGCCTGCATGCCAAAACGCTCCCGCAAATCCACAATTGGGACGATAGCGCCTCGCAAATTTAATGCCCCTTTAATGTAATGCGGGGTATTGGGTATCACCCGAACAGGCTCCCAACCACGAATTTCCTGAACCTTCAGAATTTCAACGCCGTAAGCTTCATCATCCAGTTGAAAGGTCAAAAATTGCTCAATTTTTTTAGTATCTGCGGTCTCGCTTACCATGATGAATTTTCCACTCTTAAGTTAATACCTACAGGAACTGATATCTTCAAACCTGTTTCAAATCTAATGTCCACGTAATTCATACGATGGGATGCACTTGTTCAAAATCTTTTCGTATTGATTCAACGACAACTCTTAAGTGTATCCCAAAGAGGGTATAGCTAAAACTCATCCCAATTTGCGTCTGCATCAGTTTCAGTATCCACAGCGTGTGTGGATTTGGAGATTTTAGAAGTCTGAAGCGTTGCTTTTTGATGCTTAGACTGAGAATTGGTTTTTAGCTCAGTGTTATTCTTTAGAGGTTTACTATCGACTTCGACTTTAAAAAAATCTAGCAAAGCGGTCATACGCTCTGCTTGCTCACTCATAGATATGCTTGCAGCCGAGGCTTGCTCAGCTAAAGCCGCATTTTGTTGGGTTATTTCGTCCATTTGCGCAACGGCCATATTGACTTGTTCAATTCCTGCGGACTGCTGTGCACTGGCAGAAGCAATTTCAGCGACTATATCACCTACTTGTTTAATACTATCCACAATTGCATTGAGTGATTTTCCAGTTTCATTGACAAATTGTGTACCGGATCGGACTTTTAAGACGCTCGCTTGAATCAATTCTTTACTTTGGTGGGCAGCGGTTGCACTGCGTTGCGCTAAATTGCGCACTTCAGTTGCGACCACCGAAAATCCTCGCCCTTGCTCACCTGCTCTAGCCGCTTCAACGGAGGCATTCAACGCCAGGAGATTAGTTTGGAAAGCAATTTCATCAATCACACCAATAATTTCAGCAATTTTGTTGCTGCTTTCATTGATTTCTTGCATTGCCGCCACCGCTGAATTAACCACATCCCCACCTTTTTCAGCTAAATTTCTAGCCTCACTGGCGACGATATTGGCACGTTGAGCATTATCGGAGTTATTTTTAACGGTAGAGGTCAACTCTTCCATGCTTGAGGCGGTCTGCTCTAAACTTGAAGCTTGTTCTTCCGCACGCTGTGATAAATTATTGTTTCCACTGGCAATCTCATGTGAAGAGTTATTGATAAATTCCGCTGCATCTCTAATTTCTGAAAATACATCACGTAATTTAGCGGTGGTCTCGTTAATATGATCGCGGCATTCTGCATAAATACCCGCATAATCATTATCCACATATTGAGTCAAATCACCCTGAGCCATCCCGGTCATCACCTGCAACACATCCACAAAACCATGATCAATGACATCACTCATTTCATTGATACCCTGACTTAACTTGGCGTAAAATCCAGATTTCCCATCTAAGGCAATACGACTACTCAAATCACCGGATTTAACCGCATCTACGAGGACTGCAATTTCATTTTCTATTTTAATTTCATTCGAACGGTCTACCCATTCAACCACCACCCCAATTTTTACGCCGGATTCAGTAATCACCGGATTAGCAACGATGTCTAAATAACGACCACCAATTTGCAAACTTGAACTTAAAGTAGAACTCAAATTGAGCAATAGCTGACGTTGATGCGCAGGATTTTTATGAAAAATATCAATATTAGATCCTAATAATTTTGCAGCATTAAAATTGGGTAATTGCTTCTGAATATCACTCTCAGCGTTTTGAAATAACTTTTTAACCGTATTATTGAGATAAATAATATTGAGATTATTATCTGCAACCATCACAGACGACGCGACATTGTCTAATGCTTGTTTGATCCGTTGAGCATTAGCCCCTTCTTCGTGGGCGAATGCTAAGTCTGCATGCAACTGAACCTGCATAGAATATAAGCCACGCCAGAAATCTCCAATCTTATCCTCACGATTCAAGTCTATTTTGTTACTAAAGGATTTATTGGCTAAGCGGTAACAGATTCCCGTACCTTTCTCTAAGGTAGCATTGATCAAATGGAATAAACTGTAATTTAAGGCAACCGCTGTCAACGCGCACGCACCTACAATCGCTAAAGCAGAATAATTTCCATTCTGATAGAGCGTAGTCATGAAATAGATCAGCGGTAATAAATACGCGACAGCTAATACGCTAAATTTAAATGTAAGTGGTAATTCGAATAGGGATTTGAGTTTAGCTACCATTCCAGTGGGTCGCATAGTTTTCGCACCCGAGGCATTCAACTTCTGATACCACTCAGCCGACTGCTTGATAAATTCGCGGGATGGGGCGTAACGGGCTGAGAGATAGCCTATGACTTTTCGCCCCTCAAACATAGGGGTTACATTAGCTTCGACCCAATAATAATCACCGTTTTTGGTACGATTTTTTACCGCGGCCGTCCAAGGTCGTCCTTGTTTAACTGTAGTCCACAAATCCTGGAAAGCGACTTCTGGCATGTCTGGATGACGTACGATGTTATGGCTCTTACCGATAAGCTCCTCACGCGTAAAGCCACTTATCTCTACAAAAGCGTCATTGGCATAAGTAATAATGCCTTTTAAATCGGTTTTGGTTACGAGAATTGTCCCGGGCTGCATAACCACTTCGCGATCTGTAATCGGTAAGTTAACTCTCATATAAAATATCCTTCTACGTAGAAAATTAATTAGTGCTTGGATTCACTTTCAGCGAGTTCGGTGACCATATCGTCAATGCCATCTAGACGAAGCAATTTTTCGACATCCAACAACATCACCATACGTTGATTAACTGAAGCTAAGCCGTTGATAAATTCGGTACTCACTTTGGCCCCAAAATCTGGTGGACGTTGAATACTGAATTTATCTACATCCACTACATCGGATACCGAGTCGACAACCACCCCCATGGTACGTGATTTACCGTTCACCTGGGCTTGTAAAACCACGACAACCGTCAGCGGCGTATATTCAGCGCGTCCTAAATTAAAGCGTTCGCGTAAATCAATAATTGGCACAATCGCGCCACGTAAATTTACGACACCTTTTTCGTAGACTGGAACATTAGGAATCCGTGAAACAGGCTCCCAACTGCGAATTTCCTGAACCCGGAGAATACTGACCCCATATTCTTCATTTCCCAACACAAAACTTAAAAATTGTTCTATATTGGCTAAACGTGGTTCATTTTCAGTTTTATAGTCGGCATTATTGGTATCTGTTTGCAACATAAGTCTTAATCTCTACCTGCATGTTTTTGGTTTGACAAGCGAACTAAACCTGGAATGTCCAAAATCAACGCAACTGATCCATCACCTAAAATCGTCGCCCCGGAAACCCCTTCAACCCGACGATAATTAGCTTCTAATGATTTAATCACTACTTGTTGTTGCCCTAATAAATCATCTACAAACAATCCGCAACGAATTCCTTGGCCCTCAACCACCACCACTAAGCCTTCAGTGAGTTTTTGTGCTTTGGCAGTTTTAACATCAAAAATTTCATGCATGCGGATGATGGGTAAATAATCCCCACGTAATCTAAAGGTTTCACCCTTACCAGCGACTTTATTAGTCATGGCATCAGTCACATTAATCGATTCAATGATGGACACTAGCGGTACGATAAAAGTCTCATCACCCACGGCTATCGATTGACCATCTAAAATTGCCAGGGTCAACGGTAAGTGAATAGCAATTGTTGACCCTTTACCCAACTCCGAAATGATTTCAATATTGCCACCGAGTGACTGGATATTACGGCGCACGACATCCATACCTACACCCCGACCAGAAATGTCAGTCAATTTCTCTGCAGTGGAAAATCCCGGCATAAAAATTAATTCGAACGTTTGCTTATCTGTTAATGGCGTATCTTTATCGATTAAACCCTTTTCAATCGCCTTAGCACGTAACTTGGCTTTATCTAAACCTTTTCCATCGTCACGTACTTCAATAACAATATTGCCACCCCGATGATAGGCTTCAAGAATAATTGTGCCTGTTTCTGGTTTACCCATCGCAAGACGCTCATTCGGCATTTCAATACCATGATCTAAACTATTACGCACTAAATGCACAAGTGGATCACTGATTAATTCAACCACTGTCTTATCGACTTCTGTGTGCTCACCGACTAATTTTAGCTCGATCTTTTTTCCTAATTTTGCACTTAAATCATGGGTTAAGCGAGGAAAACGACTAAATACAAAGCTAATGGGCAACATGCGAATATTCATCACACTTTCTTGTAATTCGCGAGTATGTCGCTCTAACTGCGCTAAACCACTTTTTAAATGATCTAATTTGCCAATTTCAAAATGCTCACCCACCAAGCTCAGCATGGATTGTGTAATCACCAGCTCACCCACCATGTTAATCAGCGTATCAATTTTGCTGGTTTCGACACGTATCGAGCTTGAACCTTTATTGGCAACCTTACTTTCTTCTTTAGCAACGGTTTTAACTTTTGCCGCGTCCGAACTCTCTTCGATAGGTTCTGGGTGACTCAGATCTTGCTGATGATGTGTAGGATCGGCATCATCCGATACGACAACTCCGGGTTGATGCGCTAAATCGCGTTGTGCCAAATCTGAAAATGATTGAAGAGATAAATCGCAATTTTCTTCAACCCAATCAAATATTTCCTCTATGCTAGACTGAGCAATATCCCCTGCGACATTAAGCCCCCAAGATAAATAACATTCTTCAGGGTCCAAATCGTAAAAATCGGGGAGACCTTTTTGATCAACCGTGGTTTCCAAGGCCCCAAGATTAGCCAATTCTCTGAAAATGCGCACGGGATCGTTTCCCGTTTTTAACATATCCAAATGCGGACAAAAGGTGATACGCCAACCAGGTGCAACTGATTTCAGCGTCGCTGGAGCGGTTTTGGGTTTCGCTGTAGCTACCTGCGAGACTTGAGCGCTATTACTCACTTCACCGCGCAGCTCTTGATCCAGGTGTCGCTTGTGTTCTGCGACACTTTGTGTGTCAATATCCTGCTCATTCTGAATCGCTGTTAACATTTCACGCAAACAATCTACCGCCCCGAGCAGGACATTGACGGCAGGTTGTGTGACTTTACGTCGACCATCACGCATTTCATCCAATAAGGTTTCCATGACATGCGTGAAATCCGAAACAGCGGTAAATCCAAAGGTTCCACTGCCACCTTTTATAGAATGCGCCGCTCTAAAGATAGTATTAATTTCTTCAACATCCACATCACCCATGTCAAGATTTAACAATCCTGATTCCATTGCCTCAAGCCCTTCGAAACTTTCTTCGAAAAAGACCTGATGGAATTGTGCCATATCAATAGCCATAAAGAATTACCCGCGCGAATAAAGACCAGACAATGCAATAAGCGCTTATCCTAGAACTTTTTGGATTGTTTTTAATAGCTGATCAGGATTAAAGGGTTTGACTATCCACCCTGTTGCCCCGGCTTCTTTACCTTGCTGTTTTTTATCCATGCCAGATTCGGTCGTCAACATGAGCAATGGGACAAATTTATAGTCTGGAAGCGCTCTTAAATCTTTAATTAACGAGATACCATCCTTATTGGGCATGTTTACGTCGGTTACGACACAATCAAATTTTTTGGCTTTTGCTTTACTTAAGGCATCAACGCCATCAACCGCTTCTTCAACATCATATCCTGCTCCTTTAAGCGTGAAAGATACCATCTGCCGCATTGAAGCAGAATCATCAACTGCCAATATACTCGCCATTATTTTCCCCTTAAATAAATAGAAATTTTTTAACAAAAACATTGCCTAACCATCTAGAAGCTTGGCTTACTGCGTTTAAGTCTAGTCGAAAAAAAAATATTTTCAGTGAATTTACAACGTAAACTGGCCGTCACTGAGCAATTTTTTTAAATTCTTACTATTAAACAATATACTAAAATCATTTTAAAACAACTTATTTGCACACCTCCGTTACACCGAAACGCTTAATACTTTCTCTACCAGCATGACAGGGGACTATTTAATCATATAAAGTCAAAGATGCGCAGCAGCAATTACTCTAACACATATCATTATCTTTACCCTATTCTACACACTTGAACACTGAATTCTTTCAAGTATTCCGTAAAATAATTTTTACTAGAAATTACTTGCCACGGCTTTCGGCACATTGCAATCCAGGTAACGTTTAGGTGATAATGTCGGGCTTAATGTCACTTTGACCCTGTAGTTAATGTCGGGCCCGCACCTGGGTGCATCGGCCTGTAAATGATTGGAATACGCAATGAAAAAAACCATGTATGAAAAAATTTGGGATAGCCACCTAGTTGCCGAAGCAGCGGGCCAGGCTCCGTTAATCTATGTAGATCGGCACTTGATGCACGAAGTTACCAGTCCACAAGCTTTCGAAGGCTTAAGGCTGTCAGGGCGTAAAGTTCGCAATCCACATAGTATTTTAGCGACCATGGATCACTGCGTCCCGACTAAAAATCGTAATTTACCCATTGCTGACCCGATTGCAAAAAAACAAATTGAAGTCATGGCGGAAAACTGCCGCGAAAATGGTTTGAATCTTTATGACATGCAAAGCCCAAATAACGGAGTGATCCATGTTGTCGTGCCCGAACATGGTTTCGTACACCCTGGTATGGTCGTGGTCTGTGGTGACAGTCATACTGCCACGCATGGCGCTTTTGGCGCACTGGCTTTTGGGATTGGTACCTCCGAAGTTGAGCATGTGATGGCCACCCAAACCTTGCCACAAAAAAAATCCAAAACCATGCTGGTAAGGATTGATGGTGAGTTAAACAAATTCTCTTCTGCCAAAGATATTGCACTTGCCATTATTGGCAAAATTGGTACCGCGGGCGGTACAGGTTATGTCATCGAATATGCGGGCGACGCCATTAAAGCGTTAAGCATGGAAGGCCGCATGACTTTATGTAATATGGCTATTGAAGCAGGTGCTCGTGCAGGCTTGATCGCACCCGACGAAAAGACCTACGCCTTTTTGCAAGGCAAAGAATTTGCACCGAAAGGCGCTGCCTGGGATCAAGCTTTAGCCTATTGGCAAAGCCTCCCTAGCGATGCTGATGCCAGCTACGATGCGACTGTCGTATTAAACGCGGCTGACATTGCCCCTCAAGTCTCTTGGGGTACTTCGCCCGAGCAAGTCAGTGGAGTTAACGATGTCGTGCCCGCACCTGAAAGTTTTAGTGATGAAGGCAAACGCAAAGCCTGTGAAAGTGCCCTCGCCTACATGGGCTTAACGCCTAACACTAAAATCACTGATATTCCGGTAGATTACGTCTTTATTGGATCATGCACCAACGGCCGTATCGAAGATTTCCGCATTGCCGCCGAAGTTGCTAAAGGCACCAAAGTCGCCGCAGGCGTTACAGCAATTGCGGTTCCAGGATCATATCAAGTGAAACAACAAGCCGAAGCCGAAGGCTTAGATAAAATTTTTATCGATGCAGGTTGGGAATGGCGCGATCCGGGTTGTTCTATGTGTTTAGCCATGAATGGCGATGAATTAAGCAAAGGTCAGCGCTGCGCGTCTACTTCGAACCGTAACTTCGAAGGTCGCCAAGGTAAAGGTGGACGTACGCATCTAGTCTCCCCAGCTATGGCCGCCGCCGCGGCTGCAGCGGGACATTTTGTAGACATTCGCACCCTATAATCAGCCTCGGAGCAACTATGCAACCTTATACAAAGCACGAAAGTATCGCTGCGGCCATGAATCGCAGCAATGTGGATACCGACCAAATTATCCCCAAACAATTCCTAAAAAAAGTCGAACGTAGCGGCTTTGGCATCCATTTATTTCATGACTGGCGCTATAACGATGATGGCAGCGACAATGCAGAATTTGAATTAAACAAACCGACATTTAAAGGTGCCAAAATTTTAGTCGTAGGCGATAACTTTGGCTGCGGCTCATCGCGCGAACATGCGCCCTGGGCAATTGCCGATTATGGCTTTAACACCATCATCTCTACCAGCTATGCCGACATTTTCTTTAATAACTGCTTTAAAAACGGTATCTTACCCATTAAAGTCGAAAAAAATGTGTTGGATGCGCTGATGGCTGAAATCAATGCAAATGAAGGCATACGCTTTGGTGTAGATTTGGAAAACCAGCAGGTCACCACCCCAGCGGGCAATAATTTCAGTTTTGACATTGATCCATTTCGTAAAGGCAATTTACTCAGCGGTCTGGATGACATTGGCTTAACGTTGCAACACGTCGACCAAATAGATGCATATGAGCAACGCCATAAACAAAACTTTCCTTGGCTTTGGGCTTAAGCTCAGCTCTCTGAAGGATGGTAGGGCTCTCTAGCTCTACCATCGATCATCCCGATGCGGTAGGCAAACAGAAGTTTTGCACCCGGAGTAACACATTAACCCCTTGAACCAGCGCAGCAATCAGGCATGAACACCACACCCCGAACCATCCAGCTGATGGACACCACTTTACGTGACGGTGAACAAACGCAAGGCGTTTCTTTTACCCCGTCAGAAAAGCTTAATATTGCTAAAGCATTACTGCAATCGCTAAAAGTGAATCGCATTGAAGTGGCTTCCGCACGTGTGTCCCAAGGTGAAAAAGAAGCCGTCACCCATATTAATCAATGGGCTAAGCAAGAAGGTTATCATGGCTGCGTGGAAGTATTAGGCTTTGTCGATTACACCAAAAGTGTTGATTGGATTTTGGAAACCGAAGGCCAAGTTATAAACCTACTCACCAAAGGCAGTGAAAAACATTGCCGCGAGCAATTGGGTAAAACCTTAGAGCAACACAGTGCCGATATTCTACAAACCGTTGCTTACGCGCTGCATAAAGGTCTAAAGGTGAATGTCTACCTCGAAGATTGGTCCAATGGTTATCAAGCCAATCCCAATTATGTCTATGGCTTAATGAATAACTTATTAAATGCCGGGATCAGCCATTTCATGTTGCCGGATACCTTAGGCGTTTTATCGCCCGATGAAGTATTCACCAGTCTTTACGATATGTGTCAACGCTACCCGGACGTGCAATTTGATTTCCACCCGCACAATGACTACGGTCTAGCAACTGCTAATGTCATGGCAGCCGTACGCGCAGGCGTCAGTGCAGTACATTGCACGGTAAACTGCTTGGGAGAGCGTGCCGGTAACGCCTCCCTCGCCGAAGTGGCGGTGGTGCTGCGCGATAAAATGCACATGCATTTGGGCATAGACGAGAGTCACTTAGCGCGCATCAGCAGCATGGTCGAAAACTTCTCTGGTAAACGCGTCGCGGCCAACGCCCCGATTGTCGGTGCCGATGTCTTTACCCAAACGGCTGGAATTCATGCGGATGGTGATCAAAAAGGTGGCTTGTATAAAACTCGCCTCAGTCCAGAACGCTTCTCACGCATCCGCAGCTACGCCTTGGGCAAAATGAGTGGCAAAGCCTCGCTGAAAAAGAATTTAGAACAATTAGAACTGGATTTATCTGAAGAAAATCAGAAAAAAGTCTTGGAACGTATTGTCAGCCTGGGTGATTCGAAACAGACCATAACCACGGATGATTTGCCGTTTATCATTGCCGATGTTTTAGAAACCAAAAACTACCAACACATTAAGCTCCTTAACTGTTCGATTACCAGCGGCTTAGATCTTGAATCGACTGCAAGTATTCGGGTGAGCATCGAAGGAAGTAAACATTTGGCGACCGGTCATGGTAATGGGGGATTTGCTGCCTTTATCAATGCGATAGAGCGCGTTTTAGCCTTACACAACTACAACCTCCCCCCACTCTTAGATTACGAAATCCGCATTCCCAAAGGCGGAGATATAAATGCTTTGACTGAATGTATTATTACTTGGGATTGCAGACATGAACTGCGAAAAACTCGGGCTGTGCATTCCAACCAAGTTTTTGCTGCCGTGCTCGCGACATTAAAACTCATTAATATGCAATTACACGAAGCGCAAGCGTAATCAGGACCACCTTCCCTGCCGTCTATACCCTTGCTGAGCAACTTTTCGTTTAGCTTATTAAGCTCTTAACGTTATACTGCAATGCAGAGCCCTCCAGCGAAGAACTCCGCTGGAGGGCTGAATCCAATCTAATCTGCAACCTGTAATTCATGCAATAGCTTTGCAACTGACTTCAAGGATTGGTCACAGCCGCTAATGCTTCTTTGCACCTGTTGCTGGAAAAAAATGCCACGCTCCAGACCATCACGTTCACGCACGGCGTATTCATTTAATAACTGACAAGCGTCATGCATTTTTAACTCTGCCTGAGAAAGGCGCGCGTACTGCTCTTTATTCAATAGCTCTGCGGCGTCGATAATTTGATCGGTAATCGCATTTTGTTGCTTAAAAACTTGTTCCGCATAAGCAGCAAACTCATCAATGTCCAGCAGTGGATCCCACAAAGCACAGCTTGGTAGTACACACAACAATACTAAACCGGGAACTATGCGAGGTAAAAACCTAAGACGATAACAAAACAGCATATATAAACTACTAAATACGATGGAATAGGGTTTCAATGTTTTTCACTAATTTTTTATCCAACGCAAACATCACCACATTGTCCATCTCTTCAAATACCGTATCATGATGAATAGGTATGACTTCATGATTGCGAATTAAAGCTCCTAGGACCACACCTTCGGGCAAACTGATTTCATCGACTCGCAACCCGACCACCGAGCTAACCCCCCGCGATTGATGCGCCACTGCCTCTATCGCTTCTGCGGTTCCCCCACATAAGGAACTCACCCCCGCGACATCGCCTTTACGTACATGCTTTAAAATACTGCCTAAGGTCTCCTGATTGGGCAGTACGATGACATCCACATCGGTTCCATCGAGGAGCTT
>SXIZ01000162.1 GCA_005779525.1 Methylococcaceae bacterium | reverse complement strand
GCTGGATCAATTTTAAAAGTGATGATACGCGGCGCATAATCCGACATTTGACCACGGGTTGCCGATAAGGCTTTATTCATTTCGCCTAGGATATGCAAACGACCATGTTTCGCTTGTGACAACGCAGATTGCATAATTTCTGCAGTAATGCCATCAATCTTGATGTCCATTTGCAAAGCCGTGATTCCATGTTCAGAACCCGCCACTTTGAAATCCATATCCCCGAGGTGATCTTCATCACCCATAATATCGGAAAGCACCGCAAAACTATCGCCTTCTTTAATTAAGCCCATCGCAATACCCGCGACAGGAGAACTGATAGGCACACCCGCATCCATTAACGCTAAGCTACTGCCGCAAACCGATGCCATAGAGCTTGAACCGTTAGATTCAGTAATTTCCGAGACGATACGCACAACATATGGAAACTCATCCATATTCGGTAATACCGCTTGTACACCGCGTTTCGCTAAACGACCATGACCAATTTCGCGGCGTTTAGGCGAGCCGACAAAACCCGTTTCACCGACACTGAAAGGCGGGAAGTTATAATGCAGCATAAATTTTTCTTTATACTCGCCCGCTAAAGAATCAATTAATTGTGCATCACGTTCCGTACCTAAAGTAGCGACCACCAAAGCTTGGGTTTCACCACGTGTGAACAATGCCGAACCATGAGTTCTGGGCAATACTCCGGTGCGAACGGTAATCGGACGAATAGAATCTAAGGCACGGCCATCAATACGTTTGCTATCATGCAAAATAGCAGAACGCACGATTTTGTATTCTAAGTTTTCAAGAATCAGGCGAATTTCTTTTTCAGCACCCGCAAATTGCTCAAGCGCGGTAATCGCTTCGACGGCAGCATTACGAATTGCTTTAAGTTGTTCTTGTCTTACTAATTTTTCAGCCACTTGATAAGCCGCTTTGATGTCATCACTGACGGCAGCAATCACTTTTTGCTCAAGTTCTGCATTCACAGCCGTTGCCGACCATGCAAGTGCGGGTTTACCCACTTGTGCGGCAAATTGTGAAATCGCATTAATGGCGACTTGCATTTGCTCATGCCCGTACAATACTGCACCCAGCATGACTTCTTCTGATAAACATTGCGCTTCCGACTCTACCATCAGTACCGCTTTAGCCGTCCCTGCAACCACTAATTCCAATTGTGATTCTTTTAACGCCGCAGGAGAAGGATTTAAAATATATTGTCCATCTTTATAGCCAACGCACGCTGCAGCCACCGGGCCATTGAATGGTAAGCCCGAAACTGCCAAGGCTGCAGAAGTTCCTATGAGCGCTGGAATTTCTGGATCAACTTCAGGATTTAATGAAATAACCGTTGCAATAACTTGTACTTCATTAGTGTAGCCTTCAGGAAATAAGGGACGAATCGGCCGATCAATGAGACGGGAAGTCAAGGTTTCTTTTTCACTCGGACGCCCTTCGCGTTTGAAAAAACCACCTGGAATTTTACCTGCGGCATAGGTTTTTTCTTGATAATTCACCGTTAATGGAAAAAAGTCGCCACCGCTTGCTTCTTTTTTAGCAACGACCGTCACTAATAAGGTGGTTCCCGCAACATCAATTATCACTGCTCCATCAGATTGACGAGCAATTTCGCCCGTTTCCAAGGTAACAAGATGATCGCCATACTGAAATTCATTCCTAATAGAGTTCACTATAAGGTTCCTTTACATTCAAAGGTTAGCAAAATGGGGTAACGATAAGACGCGCTTATCGTTACCGAACTAATTACTGATTTAGCTTACTTACGTAAACCTAATCTTTCGATCAAAGAACGATAACGTACGACATCGGTTCTTTTCAAGTAATCTAACAGTTTACGACGTTGATTCACCATACGTAATAAACCACGACGCGAATGGTTATCTTTTTTGTGCTCAGCAAAATGCGGTGTTAAATGTACGATATGTGCAGTCAATAGAGCGACTTGCACTTCACATGAACCCGTATCCGTTGGAGATAAACGATATTCTTCAACAATTGCTTTTTTTTGTGCTGCTGTAAATGGCATCTTAATCCCTATACATTCTAGTTAATATAAAAAAAAGATCAGTTTACTGATCATAAAACATGGTAGCCACAATAGGGTGTAGCGTACCAAACCACAAGGGGACCTTCCCCTCAATCTTGCAGTTATTTAAGCTAAGTTAAATAACCTTTTGGGAGCAAGCTGGCCATTCGGCAACACCTCACCTAAACCCAAAAAAATATCATTATTATAAAGCCTTACCATACCTACGTCCAAGCAGGATATTAAAATTCTTTGTCCAAAATTTACACTGAGCGTTTGCTGCGCATCTAAATTGAGGGCAGGCATCGCTGCCAACGGCGCATCTGCAGGCAATAAACACTGTAGCAGCTCTGTGTGGGACATCGCCCGTAATTGTTCAATCTGCCAAGCACCCGCAATATCATAGCTTCCTGCTTTGATGCGCCGTAGTTCTGCGACCGAGGCGCCGCAGCCTAAATAAAAACCGATATCTTCCGCCAGAGAGCGAATATAAGTACCTTTGGAACACAACACTTCTAAATACAGACAGTGGTCTTGATAAGCCAGTAATTGCAATGCGTAAATTTCCACGCTGCGCGGCTCACGTTCTATCGTTATGCCAGCACGCGCTAATTCATAGAGTTTCTTACCATGAAATTTAAGTGCCGAATACATCGGGGGAACTTGAGCTATCGAACCTGTAAAGTGCTCAAGACACGCACTAATTTGAGAGGCTGAATATTCCGGCGTTGGCCGCTGTTCCAATACCGCTCCTTCAAGATCGCCCGTATCGGTAATCACCCCTAACTGCACCTTAACCTGATAGCACTTATCATCATCCAACATATAGGATGAGACTTTCGTGGCTTCGCCAAAACACAACGGCAACAGCCCCGTGGCCAGAGGATCTAAACTTCCTGTATGCCCGGCTTTATTGGCATTCAATAAGCGCCGAACTTCCTGCAAGGCCTGATTGGACGACACGCCAGTGCGTTTATCCAGCAAAATAATGCCTGTAATATCAAGCCCAGAAGTGCGTTTACCCATAGCAACTTAATCTAACTTGGGCGTAACATCTTCATTTTCAGCGAGATCATCACCGACATAATTAAAAGCGCCAGCACTACTCAGTAACTCACTCACCCGCATTCCCGTGTCAAAAGAATCATCGTAAAGAAAACGTAATTCCGCAATATGTCTCAGACGCATGCGATGCGCCAACTCACTGCGAATATGTGGCGCCAAATGATTAAGCAATTTTACTTGCTCACGCTTACCGTCATCATCAGCATTCAGGACAGTGACATAGATTTTAGCCGAAGCTAAATCTTTACTGATCACCACTTCGTTGACCGTGATAAATCCGAGACGCGGATCTTTTAAATCCCGTTGAAAAATCGCGGCCAATTCTTTTTGGATTTGTGAAGCTACCCGCGAGCTGCGACCGTACTCTCTTGCCATGCTTAAATAACCCGTTGGACTTCTTTACGCTCGAAAACTTCGATCTGGTCGCCCACTTTAACATCGTTATAGTTTTTAACGCCAATCCCGCATTCCATGCCCATTTTGACTTCAGCGGCATCATCTTTAAAGCGGCGCAAAGATTCTAACTGACCTTCGAAAATGACCACGTTTTCACGTAACACCCGAATCGGTAAGTTACGTTTGACGAAACCATCGACCACCATACAGCCAGCAATGGCACCAAATTTTGGTGAACGGAACACATCCCGTACTTCGGCCAAGCCCACAATACTTTCTTTGATTTCTGGGGACAACATACCGCTGATGGATTTTTTAACTTCATCAATCGCATCGTAAATAACGCTGTAGTAATGTAGATCCACATCTTTTTCTTCGATCAATTTCCGTGCTGCAGCATCTGCACGCACGTTGAAACCAATCACAATCGCACCCGAGGTAATTGCAAGGTTAACATCACTTTCGTTAATGCCCCCCACACTACCGTAGACAACTTTAACTTCGACTTCATCGGTGGATAACGCGACCAATGAACCGCGTAAAGCTTCCAAACTACCTTGTACATCGGTTTTAATGACTAAATTCAAAGAAGCGCGTTGTCCCGCACCCATTTTGGAGAACACATCATCCAATTTGGTTGCTTGCTGCTCTGCCAGACGAGAAGATTTACTACGATCTTCACGGTGCGAAGCTAATTCACGCGCCACTTTTTCATTTTGTACTACCAAGAATTCATCACCAGCCATCGGCGTGCCCGATAAACCTAAAATTTCAACTGGAGCGCATGGACCTGCGTCCTTAACCGCTTTACCGTTCTCATTGAACATCGCACGGATACGACCATACTCATGACCACAGAGCACAAACTGACCTTTTTCCAACGTGCCTTTTTGTACTAATACCGTAGCCACCGCACCGCGACCACGATCCAGACGTGATTCGATGACGAAACCGGATGCCGCACCTTCAACGGGCGCTTTCAATTCCAAAATTTCAGTTTGTAGAATCAAGGCTTCAATTAAATCATCAATCCCCGCACCCGTTTTAGCTGAGATTTTAATGAACTGTACATCGCCACCCCATTCTTCCGACAAGACGCCAATCGTCGCCATTTCCTGCATGACACGTTCAGGGTTAGCGCTGGGTTTATCAATTTTATTAATCGCCACAATCAAAGGCACATCCGCAGCCCGCGCGTGTTCCACCGCTTCCTTAGTTTGCGGCATCACACCGTCATCGGCGGCCACGACCACGATCACCACATCGGTCACTTCCGCACCGCGAGCACGCATGGCAGTAAACGCCGCGTGGCCTGGAGTATCGAGGAAGGTCACCGAACCATGATCAGTAATCACCTGATAAGCACCGATATGCTGCGTAATCCCGCCTGCCTCACCTGCAGCTACACGGGTTTTACGAATATAATCGAGCAATGAGGTTTTACCATGATCGACATGCCCCATAATAGTCACAATAGGCGCACGCGGCAACGCTGCGTGTGTCACTTCTTCCATTGCCTCAGCGAGCATTTCTTGTTCGAGATCATCATCACTTTGCATAATGGGTTTATGCCCCATTTCTTCAACTAGGATTGCCGCCGTTTCTTGGTCAATACTTTGGTTGAT
>SXIZ01000018.1 GCA_005779525.1 Methylococcaceae bacterium | reverse complement strand
CAGCACGCGCCAGAAGGCTATTTGCAAATTAATGACACTGTTTGGCAAGATCACACGCAGAAGCTATTTGTACCGACGTTTCAACGGGCTTTAGGCTATGTGTTCCAAGAAGCGAATTTATTTCCGCATTTAACCGTAGCCCAGAATCTGCAGTATGGCTTAAAGCGCATTCCCAAAACCTCGCCTAAAGCCGATTTACAGCACATTCTAGAATTACTCGGCATCCAACATTTATTGCAACGCATGCCTGCAGGGCTTTCAGGTGGAGAAAAACAACGGGTCGCGATTGCACGCGCTTTGGCTTTAAATCCTGCGATTTTATTGATGGATGAACCCTTAGCGTCCTTAGATAATCCGCGTAAACAGGAATTGCTGCCCTATTTTATTCGGATGCAGCAAGAACTGAAAATTCCAATGTTATATGTCACGCATTCGCAACAAGAGGTCGCGCAATTAGCTGATCATATCGTGCTCCTGGAGTCTGGCAAAATCTTGGCATCTGGTCCGCTCACGGAAACCCTTAGTCGTTTGGATTTACCTTTAATCCACGAGCCACAGGCATCCTCGATCTGGCATGCCAAGGTCGTTGAACATGATGCTGATTTTCATCTTACTTATGTGGCTTTCGAAGCGGGTGCCTTATGTGTGTCCAGAATTGCCGCCCCCGTTGGGACGCCTGTGCGGGTACAAATCTTTGCAAGTGATGTCAGCATCGCCCTAGCTCAGCCTGTGGGCAGCAGTATTCAAAACGTCTTACCTGCGGTTATACAAGATTTTAACGACGATGATGCCGGGCATTGCGTCGTACGCTTAAGCGTTGGCAAACAGGTATTACTGGCGCACATCACGCGTAAATCCAAAATATTACTCAATTTACACCAAAATTTAGCCGTTTTTGTGCAAATCAAAGGGACTTCAATTTTTATTTAAACCAAACGAGAAACTATTATGCAAGCAAGTGCCCGCAATCAATTTACCGGAGTGATTAAAGAAATCCAATTAGGTGCAGTCAACGCCGAAGTACACGTTAGCATTGCTGGCGGAGATACGGTGATTGCCACCGTCACCAAAGATTCCATTGATAATTTGGCGATTAAAGTTGGCGCTGAAGTGATTGCGCTGATCAAAGCGCCGCAAATTATTATTGTGACCGACTTTGGTGGCTATCGCTTATCGGCACGTAACCAATTGGCAGGTACCGTCACTCATGTTCGGCCAGGGGCAATCAATTCCGAAATCGATATTGCCCTAACGGGTGGCGATATCGTCGCCGCAACAGTGACCAATGATAGCGTGGCTTCATTGGGCATCACCGTGGGACAAGCCGTGACCGCCGTTTTTAAGGCGGGTGCGGTAATACTGGCGATTGCAGCCTCCGATTAATTAACACTAGCGTTCATGTAGAAACGCAGTAACCAGCGCCTCTCCCCCAGCTAAAAGCTTCTCACTCTGCAATCTGTTCAGCCTGCGCAGATTGCAAGTAAGTCTTGTGAAATCAAATCCATTCGCGATGAGCCCAAAGCATGAGCGGAATTGATATCACTCACCAATCAGGTGAAAGCCTGCAATACCATCCCCATCCTTAAACATTGCTCATCACGAACGGTGTTTCAGGCTTTGAACTGAAGAAAATCCCATCCAAAGCACATTGTGCAGAAATATTGCATTCTAAAATTCAGTTTATCGACTTTCCTGATGCGACCAAACTCCTAATGAGAGTGAGACGTTGTATACAACAATACATTTAATTGTCTTGTGTCAGACAAATTATAAATTAAATTTCATAACACACTGAAATATAGATAATATAAATTTGGCTTATTTTTTGCTGAATACTTTATTATATGTACTTATATACATTTAATGTCTGCGCTATCACTTCAAAAAAATTCTTTAAACCATGAAAAAGGATTGGAGACGCTATGTTATTAGAAATGAACGTCAAGTTACGCCGTGGTCACTTTGATCTAACGACGCAATTATCCGTCAACGATAATAGCATTGGGGTATTTGGTAAATCGGGCGCGGGGAAAAGTACCATTTTGGAATTAATTGCTGGCACGCTGCAACCGCAAAGTGGCAGCATTCGATTGGATGGCAAAATATTGTTTGACAGCAAAAAAGGCATCGTTATGCCACGCGAGCAACGCCCAATTGGTGCGGTATTGCAAATCGATGCTTTGGATTTAAAGGCGACGGTACACGAGATATTATTGAGCGCCTACCAACGTATCTTTAAACCACGTCGCTTACTCAAATTGGATGCCATTATTCAATTACTGGCACTCGGTCCCTTACTAACACATTCCGTGCAAAGCTTGTCCGCAGGTGAACGCCAACGTGTTGCCCTCGCCCGGGCCTTAATCAAATCGCCGCAACTACTGCTGTTGGATGAGACTTTCGCCACCATTGGGCAAGATTACCGCATGCAATTGCTCCCTTTTCTTAAGACGCTGCAAGATGAACTGAATTTACCCGTAGTCTATGCCAGTCAAAGCCTGGGTGAAATTTTAGAATTGACCGATAAACTCATTATCTTGGAACAAGGCAAGGTGCTACGCCATGGTTCATTACGCGAGTTTGCCAAACAACAGGGACTTTTGCGCTATCTAGGTATTCGACAAGTCGATAACTTATTACTGGTCACCATCTTGAGCCATGATCAATTTTCCGGGAGTACCTTAGGTCACAGTTATGGCGTCCCCCTGGCTTTGCCTTTTAGACCGCATTTTGCCGCAGGGGAACAAATCCAGGTGTCAGTGCGTGCCAATGATGTGGCGCTCTCTCTTAAATACCTTGACGGAATTTCGATTCAAAATCAACTTAAAGGCCGGGTGTGCGCCTTAATCCCTAACGGGGAAAGTATTATTGTGCAAGTGGATTGCGGTGGTGTCGTTTTAGCTGAAATCACACCCAAAGCCTGTAGAGATATGGACCTTAAAGAAGGTGATAGCGTGTATTGTTTAATTAAAACCCATTCGATTACGATTTTAACTGAAATGCATGCTCAGACAAATCAACGCGTCGTCAGTCACGGCGATGGACATTATTACTTAAGTACGGAATTTGCAGCGATCAAACACTTTAAACGTTATCTATAATTCTGCATGCTGCGACTTAGCTTATTGAATTTAGTGTTAATGCAATTTGATTTTAGCGCTCCGCTTAATTTTCATCTCTGATATACACGACTACATATATAATTTAATCGAGAATAGAAGTTATAACCCTAGCTACCTAGATGGTAATTTTAGTTTTCCCAACCAAGAGGCTCAAGCATGACCACCAGCACCATTGAACTCGAAGAACTGCTTATGCAGCGCTCGTTAAATGATACCCAACTCCAGCTAGCTGCTGAAACTGCAGCTGATTTCCGTATTCTCCCAGAAGCCAGCGTCATCAAAATTGGCGGTCAAAGTATTATTGACCGTGGTCGTGCAGCGGTGTATCCCCTGGTTGAAGAAATTGTCGCAGCGCGCGCAACACAAATTACTAATTGGTACAGGTGCAGGCACCCGTGCACGCCATCTGTATTCGATAGCAGCGGGATTAAATCTGCCGGCTGGGGTACTGTCACAACTTGGGGCTTCCGTCGCTGATCAAAATGCGGCGATGTTAGGGCAATTACTGGCAAAGTATGGTATTGCCGCGGTGGATGGCGCAGGCTTGTCTGCTGTACCGCTTTATCTTGCTGAAGTCAGTGCCGTTATTTTTAGCGGCATGCCTCCCTACAAACTCTGGATGCGCCCACCAGTGGAAGGGGTGATTCCTCCTTATCGCACCGATGCTGGCTGCTTTCTTTTGGCGGAACAATTTGGCTGTAAAGCAATGATTTACGTAAAAGACGAAAATGGTCTATACAGCGCCAATCCCAAAACCCACAAGCAAGCTAACTTTATACCCAAAATTTCGGTTGCGGAGATGAAAGAAATGGGGCTGCAAGATTCCATTCTTGAATTCCCAGTCCTGGATTTACTGCAGTCAGCACGCCACATTCAACAAGTGCAAATTGTAAACGGTCTCGTCCCTGGTAACTTGACACGCGCACTTGCCGGGGAACACGTCGGCACTATCATCACTGCAAACTAGAGCATTACGACTATGTCTGAATCTACTAATAATATCAAACACATCGCATCGCCTTTGGCGCATCAAACCTTACTCGACGGCGAACTTACTCGCCCAGTTGCTGGCGGACGCCCCATCCGACTCTTACCTTGGTTGCAGGTGGTCAAAATTGGTGGTCGTTCGATTATGGACCGAGGCAGTGAAGCCATTTTGCCTATCGTAGCTGAAATTCGCTCATTATTACCGGAACATCGCTTACTGATTTTAACCGGGGCAGGCATACGCGCTCGACATCTTTATAGCGTGGGCCTTGATCTTGGACTACCCGTAGGCTCCTTAGCACCCTTAGCCGCTAGCGAAGCTGGACAAAACGGTCACATACTGGCTGCACTATTATCCCCAGATGGGGTGTCGTTTGTAGAACATTTAACTATTGCCAGTCAGCTAGCAATTCATTTGGCGGCTGCACGTGCAGTGGTTGGCAGCACGTTCCCGCCCTACCATCATCATGAATTCCCCACTTCGCGTATCCCCACACACCGTGCGGACACCGGAGCATTTTTACTGGCAGATGCCCTCGGCGCAGCTGGACTAACAATCGTAGAAGATGTCGACGGCATTTATTCCCATGACCCCAATGGAGCTGAGGGTGATAAATCTACCTTTATTCCAGAAATCTCTGCCGCTGAACTTGCAAAAATCGAAGGTACGCTACCCATTGATGGCGCACTGGTTGAAGTGATGCAAACTGCTCGTCACCTCGAACATGTGCAAATCGTCAATGGACTCGTCCCTGGTCGCCTGACGGCAGCGTTGCGTGGTGAGCATGTTGGGACCATTATGCATACTAATGCACGAAACTCCTGAGTTCTTAATTCTTGGAGCATAAACAGCGTCAAACTTAAAACATCGTCATCTCGGCAAGGATTGCCGAGATCCAGAATCCACGATTCTTTGTTGTTAATAGCAGATATTTGAGGTCTCTGGGGTAATGCGCTAACTTCGGTCAGCCCTTGCTCAACATCCTGCGTTTAGCCAAATCAACAATGACTTAATCGTGCTTTGCCATTTTGGAATGCATAGATTAACAACCAATTTTACTCATCACCCGCTAGCATGGCTCCAAGGACATCGCTTTTTATTACCAAAAAGTTTGTTGCATTTAAACCTTGCTAAGCGATTGCTGCATTATTTCAATGCATTTTGCTCGGCCTTTGCAATTCAAATTGCTCTCCTTAAAATCTAAACCTATCTTCAAAATTTTCTCAGGCTAGTTCACTAGGCTAACATATTTAATTAGTCGCTTTTTTTGGAATTACACTAATATCCTATTTATACAGGATAATTTTTCAAAAGCAGTCAAATTTAAAGTAAAAATAATGCGCCATGATCACATGTTAACAACAAAATATTACGCTAATAGGTACTATAATGTAGCGGATAAAACTGAGTTTGATTGACTCTTTATAATTTTTGACTTTAGTAAGAACTACACATCATGGCCGACATCCTAATTGGACGACAACAAATTTTGGATCACACCCTAAAAACTTATGCATATGAACTGTTATTTAGGGGTACGGATTTTGATTTGAATGATCCTAACGGAGGAACCCTAGCGACCAATCAGATAATCACGGATACTTTGCTTGAAGTCGGTCTAAATAATATCGTTGGGCAACATAAAGCGTTTATCAATTTCACAACCAAT
Organism: Methylococcaceae bacterium; assembly: GCA_005779525.1. GTDB lineage: Bacteria > Pseudomonadota > Gammaproteobacteria > Methylococcales > Methylomonadaceae > SXIZ01. Next base: position 11,969 of record SXIZ01000018.1, on the reverse strand, counting down.
AATATTTTAGAAAAAACCCCGCTGAATTTACCCAAAGATCGGATTGTGATCGAGATTTTAGAAAATATTAATATTAACGCGCGGGTGATAGAAAATGTTCGGGAATTTGCGAAACAAGGTTATACGATAGCGCTGGATGATTTCGTGTTTTCTAAAGGTTGGGAACCCTTGGTAGCGGTCGCTGATATTATCAAACTGGATATTATGGCTACTCCGATGTCAGAAATTCGTGGCCTATTGAAGAAACTGGCGCCGTATAAAGTAAAATTATTAGCGGAAAAAGTCGAAACCGAAGCGGAATTCAATCAACTTAAACAGCTGGGCTGTGATTATTTTCAAGGCTATTTTTTTAGTAAACCTAACTTAGTGGCGGGTAAACGCATAGGCGTCAATCAGTTATCTTCTATTAAGTTATTAACGACGATTAATAAAGTTGATGTTGAATTTAGTGAAATAGTCGCCGTCATCTCTCAAGATGCAGGTCTAAGTTATAAACTGTTGCACTACATCAATTCTTCCGCATTTTCACTGCCCAACAAAATAAACTCCATACAACATGCGTTATCTTGTTTGGGCTTAAAAGAAATTCGGCGCTGGTGCAACATTATTACCTTAGCTTCTTTATCCAGCAAACCTGCGCTGGTGACTGAAAACTCTTTGGTATGTGCACGCATGTGTGAACGTTTAGGCGTATTACTCAAAACCAACCCGGAGCAATGTTTTCTGATTGGTATGCTATCGCATCTTGATAGTATTTTAGACATTACCTTGGAAGAAGCACTGCAGCATCTGCCTTTAGATAATGAAATTAATGATGCTATTCTGAGGAAAAGTGGACTGAATGGTGAAATTTTGCAATACGTCCTGGATTACGAAAATTGGCAGTTATCCACGTTAAGTTTCAAAAATATCACTGCAATTCAAATTCGCGAAATTTACGTTGAGGCCTTGGCTTGGACTAAAGATGTGCTCACCAATATCCATTAGACTGCAAACGCTATAACTATTCTGCTAATAGCTTTCCTGCATTGTGTTTTCTCACATTTCAAGTAAACTGAAGGGAAAGCTTATCGCTGGTTGATTTGATTATAAAAACTCAACAGCGTATCCGTTATAACATGTCACTTGGCATCCAGTATGCCAAAATCTGATACTTAGTTTCAAAATCAATATCATTAAAATTTAAACGCTATGCAATTAAACACTACTACCAACCAAACCATTGCACTTGCAGGTATTGCGCAGGCTGCTGCTTTGGCGCAACAACTCGCAATCAGTGGGCAAGCAGAACAAGAGGCTATGCAAGCGAGTGTCACAAGCATTCTTAAAGTTGATGCTGAGGATGTCTTGGACGTCTATTCTGGTTTAGCGGGCGTGCGTTTGGGCTTATCAGAATTATCTACACAACTCACGGGAAACAGAATCGCCAATCCTGAACAAGCGCGTTATGCTGCTTCTATGGTTTTTCTGGAAAAACAGTTAAGCAACCAACCTGCTTTGCTCAAAAAAATCAGTCAAGGCATTGATAATGCTCAAGCACAATCTGAGCATTTTGGCGTATTACATGAGAATATCTTCGCTAATTTAGGCGATTTATATCATAGTACCGTCAGTACGCTCCAGCCACGAATTATGATTAATGGTGAACAAGAGTACTTAAATCGTAATGATATTGTTAATAAAATCAGAACGGTACTGTTAGCAGGGATTCGTTCTGCTATGCTTTGGCGTCAGTGTGGTGGCAGCCGTTGGAAATTTTTGCTATTTCGTAAGAAAATCCAAGTTGAAATCCAGCAATTGCTAACGCAACTCAGTTAGAAACCACTGGCAATTAAGGTTTTAGGCTAGAGAGCGTGTCAAAAATGCGCAGTCAACTAGCCACTTCATTGCCAGCCAAAGAATTTTTGTAGGCTTAACGGTAATGACTGGGCGTAAAACCCCAGACGAAATCCCAGCCATTTCACTGCGGTCTGCAGAATAGCATAGGGAATTAATTGCGGCTTGCTTAGCCACAAATGTTGGATAAGTTGTTGCAGCATTTGTGTTCCGCGCTTTTCCGCATGTCCCACTAAGGTTTGAATAATAGGGTGTTCCGCTCGCACATAACCCGTATCAAAATAGCGTTGAAACTCTTGCCATAAACTAAAGGCATGCGAGTGGTGCACGCTAGCTTCTGGAACATAGGCAATTTTATAACCATGTTGCAATAGCTCGGCCACCGCGAAGTAATCTTCATTGGTGCGTACCCGTTTGAATCCACCAATCGCATCCAACGCCGAACTTCTATAAGCCGCACAGCTATTAGAACAAAAAAAGGTATACACGCCATAGCGTGCAGTATCGGCAATACTTCTAACGTTCCCTTCTGGTCCATAATTAAAATAGCGTGGAAAGGCCTCTAAAACATCCGCTTGCGCGCGCGGTAGCTGTCTGGCATAGCTTACCGCGACGTCAGGGTCTTGCAACATCGGGGCTAGTAAGTGTTCAATCAGATCTGCAGAAACTGGAACCGCATCTTGGGTCAGATACACGACAAACTCCGATTGCGTTTGCTGGCGCGCAAACTCTCGCGTGGCACCGTGATTAAATTCCTGTTGTGGAATTACAATGACCTTGGCCCCTAACGCTTGTAAAAAACTTACACTGTCATCCTGAGAACTGGAATCAATAATTAGCGTAGGATAGCGTTGCAGCAAGGCCTGTAGACTCGGCGAGTTACGGATACAAGTGTAGGCATTTAATGTGGGAATGATGACAGTAATTGTTGGCGGCATGCTAGGAGATTCAGAGAAATAATCTGGGTAAACATTACACTAATTTCACTACATAAGTTAAAAATTTCAATACTCAAGATAGGAACGTAAAGCACTTAACAACGTTGACTTAAGCTTCGATAGCGTTTAGGATCAGAGGCTAATGTGCGCCTCTGATCGCTCTATCGCAACGGCTTAGTGCTCGTGCTCTGCCAGTAAATAGGTATAAATCAGTGCGCCCAACACCGCACCGATAATAGGCGCTACCCAAAACAGCCAAACTTGAGCCAAGGCCCAATCACCAACATACACGGCAACACCTAAGCTACGCGCAGGATTTACAGAAGTATTCGTGACCGGAATACTGATCAAATGAATCAAGGTTAAGCCTAAGCCAATAGCTACTGGCGCAAAACCTTTAGGTGCCCGCTCATCGGTTGAACCCAAAATAATCAATAAAAACATCATAGTCATGACGACTTCGGTAATAAAGGCGGCGGCTAATGAATATTGTCCAGGGGAGTGTTCCGCATAACCGTTGGATGCAAAACCAGCCGTCAGATCAAACCCTGCTTTACCACTGGCAATCAAATACAAAATTCCCGCGCCGACGATGCCCCCAAGCACTTGCGCCGCAATATAGGGTAAAAGTTGCCCTTTGGGGAAGCGCCCTGCAGCCCACAGCCCAATTGACACCGCCGGGTTGAGATGACAACCAGAAATATGCCCAATTGCATATGCCATGGTTAACACCGTTAAACCAAAGGCGAACGAGACGCCCAATAAACCAATGCCGACATCAGGGAAAGCAGCCGCTAGCACCGCACTCCCACAACCACCTAATACCAACCAGCACGTTCCAAAAAATTCTGCAGTATATTGTTTCATGGTGTTCATCCTCTATAAGTTAAAACTACGCATTGCGAATTATTAAATTTTACCCTCGGCTGTCTGTTCTTTGGGTGTTCCAAGCCACTCGGCAGGAAAAGCACTAAAAAAACCGGAAAAAAACTTGCATTTCTGTAAACAGCGGATCTAATTTAGGCGCCTATAACTTAATGGGGTATGAATGTAGTTTCTCAGCAAGTGCCACTGCAGTTAAGCACGACTGTTGCGCTAGGAATTGACCTAAGTATCCTTGTTAAAGCAATAATCTAAGAGGCTTTGCAGGCTCAGCAAGCCTGCAAAGCACTTTGAAAATTTTGATCAACTCAAGGGAGATCAAATAGCAAGCATTCGGCATGACTTGCCTGCTTACAGCTGACTTTGGCGATCTCACTGAGCATCAAAGCATCTCCTGAGCTCAATTTAACATCGTTAACCTCCAGTGAGCCGCGTATCACATGCACGTAAGCTGAGCGCCCAGCTGCCAATATATATTCTGCCTGCTGAGTTTCCGTCAACACTGCCAGATAAATACTGGCATCTTGATGAATGCTCACCGAGCCCTCACGCCCATCGGCAGACGCAATTAAACGTAAATTGCCCGGTGCCAGCGCTACGACATTGCGCATTTCTGCATAGCTAGGCTGAATGCCTTTGACCTTTGGTTCTAGCCAAATCTGTAGAAAATGCACACTGGTGGTCGCCGAGGGATTAAATTCACTATGGATGATCCCCGTTCCGGCACTCATTCTTTGCACACTGCCTGCGTGAATAATTGAACCATTACCCAGACTATCGCGATGTTCCAACTCACCACTGAGCACGTAACTAATGATTTCCATATCTCGATGCGCATGACTACCAAAGCCTTTACCCGGTTGCACAACATCCTCATTAATCACTCGCAAGGCGCCAAAACCCATTAACTCAGGGTGATAAAATTGCCCAAATGAAAACGAATGCCGCGATTGCAACCAGCCATGATTCGCACTGCCGCGTTGCTGATTACTATGTAGCTTTAACATAACTCTTCTCCCCTTTAACTACCTTATTGTTGCACTGCTTCAACAGCAATACTTAAACTGACCTCATCGCCTACTTGGGACGTTAAAATCCCTAAGCTTCAACTTTGTTTAAAATTCGATGCTGCGTTCATTGAAATGCTTTAACAATCCTAAATGTCTGCGGCTAAAGCTTGCAATTGCTGCTTCGCTAAGACCAGGGATTCAGCTTTATGCTCATGCATATTCAATCCCTCCGCATAAATCCACGTAATATCCGTTAAGCCTAAAAATCCCAAAAAATTACGCATATAGTCAGTTTGACTGTCCAATGCTGTGCCTGCATATTTCCCGCCTCGGGTGGCAATAATGATCACTTTTTTACCCTGCAGTAATCCTTCTGGGCCATGTTCGGTATAGCGAAACGTGATGCCAGCTCTGGCAATTTGATCAAAATACGCCTTCAGCGTCGAAGGTATCCCAAAGTTATACAGAGGTAGACCGATCACGATAAGTTCTGCTTGTTGAATTTCAGCGATTAAGGCATCAGAAAAAGCCACCACCGCCTGTTGTTCGGGGGTACGATCAGATTCGGCGGCAAAGAAAGCTTGCACATGTTCTGCGTTTAAATGTGGAATTGGCTGTTGTGCCAAATCGCGTTCTATTAACGTGAACTCGGAGTGCTTATCTTGCAAAGCCGACAGCAACTCTGCCGCCAGTTGACTGGACTGTCCATATGCAGAAAAAATGCTGGATTTGATGTGTAGTAGCTGTTTCATAAATTTTGCTCCGCAGTTGAATGTGTCGCTATTAAACACCCAATAAATTGGATAAAAAAGTATAATAATTCGCTTTAAACAATCGAATTATTAGATCTATTTATGCCACCAGTCATTACTTTAGAACAATGGCGCACCCTTATTTCGGTAGTCGAAACCGGAGGCTATGCTCAAGCCGCCGAAGCTCTGCATAAAAGTCAATCGGCGGTGACCTATGCCGTGCAAAAAATTGAGACGTTATTAGGCGTGAAAGCGTTTACCCTGCAAGGCCGTAAAGCGATATTGACCGCAACCGGGCAGATGCTTTACCGCCGAGCGCTGGCATTAGTCGAGGAAGCACATGATTTAGAAGCTGCAGCGCACAAACTTTCAGCAGGATGGGAAGCTGAAATTCATATTGCCGTGGAGATTTTATTTCCAACATCGTTATTGCTCACCTGCCTGCAGCAGTTTAGTGTAGACAGTCCGCGCACCCGGATTGAACTGATAGAATCCGTGCTTGGCGGTACCCAAGATGCCCTGCTGAAAGGGAATGCCGATATTGCGATATTACCCTCCCCACCTCCGGGATATTTGGGTGAATTAATTTTACGCAGTCGCTTAATCGCCGTCGCGCATAAAGATCATGCGCTACATCAGCTTAAGCGAGCTCTGAGCCCCAAAGATTTACATCAATTTCGACATTTGGTGGTGCGCGATTCAGGCAGTAAGCGCGATAAAAAAGCAGTCTCGGTGGAAGTCGATCAACGCTGGACAGTGAGTCATATCGCCACGTCTATTCAAGCAGTAAAATTCGGATTTGGATTTGCCTGGTTACCTGAAGAACAGATTAGTGAGGAATTACAAACAGGACTGTTAAAACCCTTGCCTTTGCGCGCCGGGGGAAGCATTGAAGTGCCGCTGTATTGAATCCTGGCCAATCCAGATTGCGCGGGACCTGGAGTATTACATTTGGCTAAGCTCATCAAAGCTGCGGCAGCACCAAGCTTAACGCAGCAGGCAACCTAAGTAGCGCTAATTTAATTGATAGGGTTTAAAATTTTGATAAAAGTTTGCGAACTCATCTGCAGGCATGGGTTTGGCAATCAAATACCCTTGCAACATCGGACAGCCTGCCGTTTTTAAAAAGCTTAAATGCTCGTCAGTTTCGACGCCTTCAGCAATCACATCCAACCCCAAACCACCCGCCATCGCAATAATGGCCCGAATAATTGTGGCATCGCTAGGATCATCAATACAATCGCGCACAAAGGATTGATCAATTTTGAGCACGTCTAACGGAAATTGTTTGAGATAACTCAGACTGGAGTAACCTGTCCCAAAATCATCCATCGCAAAACGAATACCCGCTTGGCGTAAACGATTAAAAGTATGCAAACATTCTTCTGAAGGCCTCAGCAAACAGCTTTCGGTTAATTCCAGCTCTAAAGCACCCGCACTGTTGGGCAGCCAGTGCTCCAGCGTGTTTAAGGTTTGTTGTGCAAATTCTGGATGCCAAAATTGTGATGGTGCCACATTCACCCCGATATGGAAATGCTGATGCACTATATGATTTTTTCGCCATGCCACTAAGGTCTGTAACGCTGATTGCAACACCCAAGCACCGATAGGAATTATCAAACCTGTTTCCTCTGCTAACGGAATAAATTCTGACGGAGAAATCCAATTCCCTTGAAAATGCCAACGCAGTAACGCTTCCGCTCCGATCAATTGCCCATTTCGGGTGTCATATTTAGGTTGAAAGTGTAGTGTCAGTTCATTTAACTCTAAGGCACGTTTTAAACCATTTTCCAAATTTAAGCGCCGCATCCCCTGCTGTTGCAGCGAAGGATTATAAAAATGATAGGTATTTCGGCCTCGGGTTTTAGCTTCATACATCGCACAATCGGCATTACGTATCAGAATTTCGCCATTATCGCCATCATGAGGATATAACGCGATACCAATACTAAAACTGGTACTGATGGTATGTTCATGAATGGCAAACGGTTGGCGCAAGGATTGCCCAATTTGTTGCGCTATGTGCCCAGCATCGAGCTTGGCTTGGTCTAAATTGGCAGTGAGATCATTGAGAATGACAATAAATTCATCGCCTCCCATGCGCGCCACAGTATCACAGGCACGCAACTGTCGATGCAGCCGTAATGAGACTTCTTGCAATAATTGATCGCCGAAGGAGTGCCCCAAGGTATCGTTAACATATTTAAAGCGATCTAAATCCAAAAATAACACTGCGGCAATAGAACTTCTGCGCTGCGCTTGCGATATGGCTAAATTTAGATGATCTTTCAATAAGGTACGATTCGCCAAACCCGTTAATTCATCGTAATAGGCTTGGCGTTCGAGCAAGGCTTGATAATTTTGCACATCGCGCCGATAGTCGCTCAACCAATTAATCATCAGATTGAACGCTTTACCTAATTCATGTAATTCTGGACCGCCACTTTTTAAGGATAAACACTCTAATTTACCCTCGATCACATCATGTGCCGCTTCACTTAATTGCTTCAACGGCTGGGTAATGCGCGTGGTCATGCTCACAAAAATACTTAAACTGATAACTAAAATGACCATCACCACCGCAAAACTTAAGAAAAAGGTATTGCGTAATATGGCCTCGAAATAGGCGGGATTCATGACGAGTCGCACTTCCCCAATTAGTTTCAGTTGTTTGGTATTATCCAGAAATAACGCATCTTCATTTTGTAAACTGTTGCTACTGATGGGGAGCATAATTTCCGCCGTGCCCAGTCCCCCGGTATTTCGCCACCAGTACCAAAATCTCAAGGACGTGAGCGGTTCGTCAATTGGATGTGGATTGATGTAGGCTAAGGTTTTCCCGGATTCATCCAAAATAGCGACATAGGCAACCCCGGAGAGATCGGACAGTTTGGCTAGCAGTTTGTCTAACAACGCTGGCTGGCGGGTATACACCGCATATTCACTGGATTCGGCTAATAGACTGGCCACCGCCAGATTATATTCTTGCCGGGCTTCAAACTGTACAGTCAATAGTTTGTAAGTCACGATAAATCCGACGCTTAACGCAGTTAATAATACCAGAGCGGCATTTAACAAATTAAAGCGCTTAGCCATGTTTAATTTATTAAACATGGTCATTGAAAAACCTCAGACATCTCCGACAGCAAACGTTCAGAAATTTGCAATTTCATATGGTCTGCGGTTTTTAAGTTGAATACTAACCTAGCCTTATGCGGGGTTTGGGGCAACAAGGAACTCGGAGCGCTCCCTTGTAATAAAATGGATTTGGCTAGTTCTGCAGTTTGTAGACCTAAATCACTAAAATCCCAATCCAGTGCGTATAAGGCCCCGGCTTTCACCCATTGTGCCGATAAGCCGATCAATGGCACTCGATTCCGAAATGAATACAGTAACAACTCGCGTACTGCGGCAGCGTTATATGCGGATGCGCCCTCCACCGCCCATAAGGCATCCAGTTGCGAGGGTAAGTTTTGCATCAGCGTAGAAAAATCTTCCGCATTCGTGGCGGTTGCTGGAATCAGGGTAATGCCTTCAGCTACAGCAAGTTTTTGCAAGGCCTGAAACACGCTCGCTCCTTGCTGCGCATCAAGAATAACCGCAATTTGGCGAGCATCAGGCAATAATCGACGTAACCATTGCCATTGCTCGGTAACGGGAAAATTTAAACCCACGCCCGTGGTGTGGTGATTTTGACGCAGTTCATCAGTTTCCAACACCATCCCTGCGATAATTGGAATATTACTCCCCTGAAGCATAGCTAAACGCGTGGCAGGCGTGCCTAAGGTTAAAATTAAACTCGGTTGCGAGGTTTGTAATTGCTGTTGCAAGATATTGACATCACTTTGGTCGGGAATATTTAATACATGGTAAGCAACCTCTAACTTACTTTTAGCTAATCCTGAGCGAAAACCTGCAAGTGTTTGTTGATAGGGAGCGCTATCGTGGCTTTGCAGTACTAAAATGTCCGTCACCGCAAATGCCGAGCATGAAATCAGCATTAACAGCACAGCAGCCCATTGGAAAATAGCTTTAACTATGGGAATCTGCCAGGAATTAGCATGTTTACTTAAACACTGCAAAGTAGTGGACCTCATCCATTCACCCCACTATGCATTAAAATTCGTAGCTCAACTGAATTCGAAAATTACGGCCATCCTGAGCAATTTTATCGGGTAACAACGGAGGACTCGCCGGATCAAAATAATGGGCATTAAATAAATTATAAACGCCTCCGGTTAATTCCAATCCCGGAAGCCAACGTCGCGTCAACAACGTCAGATTACTGATGGTATAGTCTGGAACGCGGGTATCGATGGTCGTCGCACGGGAACTGATATACTGCAGTTCATAACCCGCAAACACTTTATTCTGCCAGATTGGGGCACTGAAATTTAATTTAACCATATGCACCGGGGCATTAGGCGGATTGGCAGCGCCTGCCACACGACTTTGTTGAAAAGTATGGCTTAACCGCCCTTCAACATTTTCAAAATGCGCTACCAATTGCGTTTCAACCCCATGCGCTTCGGCATTGCCTTGATTATGAAATTGCCTGATACCCTCGGGAGAGACATTTAAATTAATCAAATTACTCAGGCGGTTGTAGTACAAACTCACATGTAAATCAAAATTGGGATGTAAGCGTTGCTCCCAAACTAACTCGTAAGTTTTGATCCTTTCGGGCGTTAAATTCGGATTCCCAATCCACGGCGTTAAACCTTCGCAGCAGGCGTAGACGCTTTCAAAAGCGTTGGGTGCCCGAAAGGCGGTGCCATATAAGACTTTTACCGTGGTATCGTCAAAGGGTTGATAAATTAACCCTAACCGCGGATTAAACGTGCCACCAAAAATATCATAGTGATCAAAACGCCCACCTGCTTCCAGCGTGACGTTGTCAAGAATTGCCCATTCATCTTGTAAAAACACCCCAACAATATTGCTGGTTTGCCGATTATCCGCATAGAGAAAATTGGGGTTGACATCAAAATTGGTTAACAGTTGCCGAAAATTGTAACGCCATTCACTGCCGAAGGTCAGTCTATGCGTTTCGAAAAAAGTATGCCCTAGTAAGAATTCGCCGCCAACCCACTGCCCCTCCCAGTGATCTTTGTTGATAATAGTCTGCTGTGGCGAAACTTGATAGGGTAAGTCATCGTCAAACTCATAGCTATCCCAAAATGCCCGTGCTGTCAGGTCCCAATCTCCAGTAAAATTATGATGATAATTTAAATCGGTATACGCCCGGCGATCATGATAGTGTGTTTGAGGTTCGCCAAAAGTTGTCCCCGTGGTCCCAGTAGGAATAAACTTTTTGCGTCCCATCCAACTACCGCTGAGAGTGAAATCTTCCCAAGTCAATTTACCGTGTAAGCGTTCCACCTGTTCCTCATCTTGGTGATGTGCGGTACCTAAGCCTGGAAAATCCAGATTATCATGGCCATCACTATGGAAATAACTGGCAGAGAACAAGGTTTCCAAACCATTAGCAAATTTTTTTCCATGACTTACCTGCCCCTGATGTGACTCATAACTCCCTGTACTTCCCGAAATTCTAGCCCCTTGTAAATCGCGTCCGCGTTGGGTAATCACATTCACCACCGCAAACAAAGCGCTACTGCCGTACAATGCCGATGCTGGGCCGCGAACGACTTCTACGCGTTCAATATTTTCCACATCTACCAGAAAATCACGTCCCAAGCCTGCATAGTCTTGCAAATTTTCATTCACCCGATGACCGTCAATCAAAACCAAAATTCGGGTATTGTAATCCCCTGGCGGAGCAAAACCCCGCACCCCGGTGTGGTGATACGCTCGGTCATAGGCACTGATAAAACCAGGTAAGCTTCCAAGCATCGCTGACACCGTTCGCCAACCGTAGCGTTTTATTTGTTCGGAGGTAATAATATCGACCGATGCAGGCGCTTTAGTGACGGGCTGTTCATGCCGCGACGCAGTAAATACCGAGGGTAATTCACTGAACAATAAGGCTTGTTCGTCAGTTTTACTGGTTAACTCGTCAGCATAAGCAAAATGGCATAAGCTTAAGAGTAACAGAGAAAAAATGCTGTAAACAGACATAGATATGCAGCAATACTGTAGGTAAGTTTTATAGTTATAAGTTAAGGCTTGCAATTTAGATCTACCCTAAAGTTGCAATAACCCGCAGTTTGATACTTAAGCTAGTACTCAGTCAATTTTATAATGACGGTTAAGAAAGCATTTATATCTTGAAATACTGACTAATAGTCAGGCTATTTTACAGGTTTACGGTAAACGAGTTTTCCTCCCGTTTACCGCGTCGAGCACCGCAGTAGTTTTCGGGTTGAGCCCGAAGGGTTGCGGCATGGATGCCGCAAGGTGGCAAAGGGGCAGGACGCCCCTTTTGTCACCCCCCGATAACTACGAGGAGCGCTAGACATCAGCGGTAACTGGGCCGCCTTTTCTTTGAATACTTTCTTTTGGCGGAGCAAAAGAAAGTATCCCGCTCGCCGGTGCGGAAACCGGCATTAAAACAACCCGTCGCGATAGCGACACCAAACCGCAAACTT
>SXIZ01000161.1 GCA_005779525.1 Methylococcaceae bacterium | reverse complement strand
CAATATGGACGGTGGGCTATTAGCATGGAATAAGGCGGGTTTGGCAACCGAATAAAAGCTGTTGCATGTTGCACGCAACAGATGAAACATGCAACATTTGAAACATAAATATGAAACATTTAGCGCCTACCCAGTGCTCTGGTGATGAATACTAACTTAGCGACAACGCTATCAAGTTTGGGATATCACTGCTTACAACCACCATGAACACAAGCCAATTAAAAATCTGGCACATATTCTGCTAAATACTAATTAACCTATGTCATCAATCTGGAGATTTTATGATTTTTAAACAGCTTTTCGATAAACAAACGTGGACCTACACCTATTTGATAGCCGACCCTATCAGCAAAGAAGCGGCGTTTATCGACCCCGTCAATACGCATATTGACGCTTATATTTCGCTATTAGCCGAATTGAATTTGAAACTCAAATATTCATTCGAAACCCATGTGCATGCCGATCATATCACTGCAAGTGGCATCCTCCGCCAACGCACGGGCGCCCAAACCTGTGTCCATCACCAAGGCGGCGCCCAACTTGCAGACATTCAAATCAATGATGGTGATGTATTCATGCTCGGGACGACTGAACAAATAAAAGCCATTTATACGCCCGGACACACCCCCGGCTGCACCTCTTATTTATGGCGTGATCGCATATTTACCGGCGATTCTTTGTTTATTGGCGGCTGCGGACGTACCGACTTTCAAGGTGGCAGTGCGAGTACACTTTACGATTCCATCACCCAACGCTTGTTTACCTTAGCCGATGACACCTTAGTCTATCCTGGGCACGATTATCAGGAACGTCGGGTGAGCAATATCGGCCAAGAGCGCCTGACTAATCCGCGCTTAGCAGGTAAAACGCGCGAACAGTTTATTGAGATTATGAATAATCTCAACCTGCCCAAACCGCGCTTAATCGATGAATCTGTACCCGCTAACCGTTACTGTGGTTTAGATGAGAACGAACGCCAAGATGCGGTAGCGCGCAGAAACGCGGACAGTGAAGCGCCAAAAATTCTGACCGCCAAAGACTTAGTGTTGGAAGCACAAAAAACCATTACCGAAGTGAATGTTGAAAAATCCAAACAATTAATCGCTGAAGGCAATATTGTGATCGTCGACACCCGCGAAGAAAGTGAGCACGCCGCAGGCTTTATCCCTAACTCTATTTTAATTCCCCGTGGCGTCTTAGAATTTCGGATTAGCAGCACCCCGGAATTAGCCGATAAATCCAAAGCCGTATTGCTCTATTGTCGCAGTGGCAATCGCTCAGCACTGGCTGCCGCAACGATGCAACAACTTGGCTACACCAATGTACTGTCAATGGTCGGTGGCTATGAAGCCTGGAAAACTGCTTAAAAATTAGTCATTATGCGAGTATATTGGAGCAACACTACCTCCAATATACAATTCTGCATGCAGGCATTGAATTCAACCACTGTACTTGCTAGACCTAAATAATAATAACAATACTCGGAGAGCTAACACCCATGTCAAACCAACATTTTACTTTACTTATCATCGGCGGCGGCGCTGCTGGGGTATCGGTCGCGAATAATCTACGACGCATCAATAAATCCATTGCGATTGCAATTGTCGAGCCCTCAGAAAAGCATTATTACCAGCCAGGCTTCACCATCATCGGTGGTGGCGCTTATTCCATGCGTCAAACTACCCGCAACGAGGCAGACCTGATCCACCCCAGCGTTACCTGGATCAAAGATTACGCCGAAAATTTTCAACCCGAACAAAACACCGTAGGATTACGTTCTGGAGAACAACTCAGCTATGACTATCTTGTGGTCTGCCCAGGGCTACAACTCGACTGGGATAAAATTACTGGCTTACGCGAAACCCTGGGGCAAAACGGCGTATGTAGCAATTATTCACCTGAAACCGTTGAGTACACCTGGACCTGCATTCAAAATCTTCAAGCTCAAGGGTCTGGCACCGCGCTGTTTACCCAACCCCCCATGCCGATCAAATGCGCTGGTGCGCCGCAAAAAATTATGTATTTAACTGCGGATCGCCTCCGTAAACAGGGCATATTAGATAAATTTAACATTGGTTTTTATAACGCTGGCCCAGGAATCTTTGGCGTCCCATTTTTTGCCAAAGCACTGAGCAAAGTGGTCGCCAGCTATGGCCTAGGCACGAATTTTAACCATAATTTGATTGCAGTAGATGGCCCAAACAAAACCGCCACTTTTGAACACACCGATGCTGAAGGTAATAAACAAAAAGTAACTCAAACGTTTGATATGCTGCATGTCACGCCACCGCAAAGTGCACCAGATTTTATTAAACAGAGTCCGTTGGCGAATGCTGCAGGCTGGGTAGACGTAAATGAGAAGACCTTGCAACATAACCGTTATCCCAATATCTTTGGCTTAGGCGATGCTACCTCAACGCCGAATGCTAAAACCGCGGCGGCGGTGCGCAAGCAAGTACCGGTGGTTGTCGATAATATCTTATTGTTAATTAACAATCAGGCAATCACCCATGAATACGACGGCTATGGCTCTTGCCCGCTAACAACCTCACTGAGCACCGTCATGCTAGCGGAGTTTGCGTATGGCGGCAAAGTCACGCCATCATTTCCTTGGCTAGACCCGCGCGAAAATCGCTTTGTTTGGTGGCTGGGTAAAACCACTGGCTTTCCATGGCTCTATTGGCACATCATGTTGAAAGGCTACCGGATTGATATTCCTAATTTGGAATCCTACGCGCAACGATTTTTGGACGAAAAATAAACTGCACAATTGCTTTCATGCAACACTAGCACTCAATCTGCTGCATGATCCCGCATAAAATGTTCCGTGATGGCAGTTAACACCAGAACATTTTTGCAGATTTTGACAGTCGCTGAGTGCTAGAGGCATAGCAGTTAAACCTTGCAGGTATTGCTTAAGCGCATAGATTTAGCCACGACTTATCCTCTTTTTTTCAGTGGGCAAGGTTTGCTCCGTTGCCCCATGAATGCATACCCATGACATCGATCATTTTCAACAAAGT
>SXIZ01000160.1 GCA_005779525.1 Methylococcaceae bacterium | reverse complement strand
CGCTTGGTAGTCAGCTAAACTATATCCCATTACAACAGGTGTTACAGTTATATCAACAGCAGGATATTACAAAACTTAAACAGCTTTTTGCGCACAAATCCGTGCTTGTGGGGACGGTGCTTCCCTTTGAAGATCGGCATTATCAACCTGTGAATCTAGCCCGTTGGGAGCACGATAATGCCAATTTTGTTCCGGGGGTGTTGATTCATGCGCAAGCCTTGCGTTCGGTGTTACATCACGGGTTTATTCAGCCTATCCCAAAGCTCATCGAATGGCTGATCATTTTAGCGGTATGTACTTGCTGGTGGCTAAACCTGAGTTTGGGGCGCAATGTACTGCTGCTCTCTGGGTTATGGGGAGCAGTGTATGCGGCGCACTGGTACTTACTAAACTGGGGCTGGTATCTTCCTCCGGCAGCCATAGCCTTAAGTAGCTTGGGGGTGCTGGCAGGACGCTTAGGGTACACCGCCCTGTTATTACTGCTGGAGCGGCGCCGTTTAAAAGGTGTATTCAGTGGTTATGTCGGTCTCAACGTGATGCAGGAAATTATTCACGGGCGGATTCAGCCCGGCGTCCATGGGCAGCGTAAGCATATCTGTGTGTTATTTTCCGATATCCGTAGTTTTACCTCTATTAGTGAAGCTTTAGAACCCGAACAGGTGATTAGTTTTCTGAATTTATATTTAGATGCCATGGTCAATGCCATTCTGCAGCATGAAGGTACCATTGATAAATTTATGGGGGACGGCATCATGGCGTTTTTCGGTGCGCCCAATGCCTTAGCACAACCCTGTCAGCAGGCGTTTGCTGCCGCCAAAGCAAAACTCGTGGCCTTGGAAAAATTAAATCAAGAATTTGCCGCAACAAGCGATTTTCCGCAATTAAAAATCGGCATTGGCCTGCATGTCGGTGATGCGGTGGTTGGTAATATCGGCTCGACCCAACGCACTGAGTTTACTGCGATTGGGGATGTGGTGAATACCGGAAGTCGTTTAGAGGGCTTGACTAAACAACTTGGTTATCCCTTAGTGGTTTCTGCGGAAGTGGTTGCCCAGTTAAATTGTCCAGAAGAATTTGATGCGCTCGGGGAGGTGCCGATTAAAGGTCGGGCGCCGATGTCGGTCTATGGTTGGCCTAAAAAATAGTTACCCAGTCAGTCTGTGCTCGCAAGGCCAAGCTCAGAACTCCATCAAAAAAGCATCCAAAAAAGCATCTTTTTTAAAGCTAACCCCCCAGAGCATTACATTAACGGTGCACTCAGGTATTATGGTGCACTTAACTGTCTTGCACAGCAGCATTTAAACACGCTGCTGGCTACACCCAATATAAAGATACTGAATTTGAACATAATTATGAGCCCAATCCTTCGTTTATTTTCCTGGTTGATATTTTTGCTGCTTTCCTCTAACGTCGCGCTGGCAGAGGAAACAGTGCCGATTTTACGTATCGAAGTTGGACAGCATATCGGGGTAATCAATCGCGCAGCGACGGATGCCCACATGCAATTATTAGCCACCGTCGCGGACGACAAAACCCTACGCTTATGGAATCTGCCAGAAGGAACTTTGTACAGCACTTTGCGTGTGCCGATTGGTGAGCAATTAAAAGGGGCGTTATATGCTGTTGCACTCTCGCCCGACGGTAAAACGGTGGCCGTTGCGGGCGCCACCGGGAATGCGGCAGAAAAGTTTTCGATTTATTTATTCGATGTTGCACAGCGGCAATTACAAGCCAGACTGAGCAATTTGCCCAGTGCTATTTATCATTTAGCCTATAGCGCGGATGGCAGTAAGCTGGCGGCCGTTTTTGATGCGGGTTACGGATTGAAAGTCTGGGACGCGCATAGCGGCAAACAACTGATGGAAGATCTGGATTATCAAGATCGCAGTACCTGGGTGGATTTTAGTGTCGCTGGCGAACTGGCCACCGTTGCCTACGATGGGCAATTGCGCCTTTACGATGCAAGCCTAAAATTACACAAAAAACTCCCCACGCCCTCCGGCAAGCATCCCTACAGTGTGAAGTACTCGCCCGATGGTCAGCGCTTAGCCATAGGGTATGCGGATCAGAAAAAGGTCGATATTTACGCGTCGACTGGGGAAGCGTTACGCCATTTAGCCTTGGACGATTTAACAGGTGCGCAGTCGGCCATCGTATCGTGGCGACCTGACGCCCAAGCGCATTATGGCTTGTTGGTTGCTGGGGATTTAAAAAATCAAGGCTATGATTTTATCGTGCGTGAATACAGTGATGTGCAGCAAGATAACCCCGATTTTGTGGACACGGTGGTCGGGAAAAATATCGTGACCGACATCGTGGGTATTTGGAACAAAGAGTTAGACTATGTGATCACCACTGCAGATCCCAAATGGGCGGCACTTAAAACCGGAAGAATCAGCTATGCACGCAAGGCGGATTTGTGGAATGCACGCATTGTTGAATTAGAAAACAAGCGTTTTGCCTTAAGCCCCGATGGCTTAGCGCTGCAATTTACTCTAGCTGAACACGATGACCGCAGCCTGGAATTTAATTTAAACGATTTAAGCTTACAACCCAGTGCAGAAAGTAGCGCAAAACTGAGCTTTCAAGCGCCCATCACGCACAGCGAAAATCTGAATATTACCCATTGGCGGCGCAGTCCCCACCCAGAATTAAACAGTGAGCCGTTGCAGCTGGGCGAATTTGAACGTTCGGCGGCCTTAGCTATTGCCCCAGACCAAGGTAGTTTTTTGCTGGGTACTAATCACTATTTGCGCTTGTATAACGCTCAAGGTAAAGAAATCTTAAAACAAGCGGTCGAGGCCGAGGTTTTTGGTTTGAACATTGCTGCTAATGGCCAATTGGCGGTGGCTGCTCTAGCAGATGGAACGCTACGCTGGTACAGTCTCAGGGCAGGTGATGTGTTACAAGAATTATTGGTGCTGTTTCCTTATAACGACGGTCAACAATGGTTAGCCTGGACTCCAGAAGGCTATTTTGCACATTCGCAGGGCGGTGGTGCGGAATTAGCTGGGTTTCAATTGAATAAAGGCGCAAACAAACGCCCGGAATGGATTGCGTTTGCTCAGTTATATCAAAAATTCTACAACCCGGAATTTTTACTGCCAAAAGTGCAGGGCAAAGCCAAGGATGCGCATGCCATGCAAGACAGTGCTCAAACGGCTAGTCAGCATCTGATCAGCCAGCAATTACCCGTGGTTAAATTATTGCAATTGTGTGCGGTTGATGCCGAAAGTGCCGCAGGATTTACACATGTTGCCCCAGCCACGGGATGGTTGAGTCGCTTGGTGCCCGAATCTTGGCGTAGTATCAGTCTATTGATGCGCCTGGTTCACTGGTTGGAGCAGTTATTTAGTGATGCTCCCACAACGAATACGGGAACTCAGATGGCAGACGCCAAAGCTAACCAGTGTTTACCCGTGGTCGGCCAAGGTGAAACCCGAGGCTTTGCGCGGGTTAAAAATGCCAATGCCGCCGCCATCTATCGCAATCAATTCAGTCAACCTGTTAAAGCGGTTGAACTGCGTTACCGTGTCGAAAAACGCAGTGGCGGCATGGGCGATGTGGATGTGTATGCCAACGGTCAAATTCAAGCACAAGCCGACACTTCTAAATCAGAAGAAGTTCGGCAAGTCATTGCTTTAACTCCCGGCGTCAACCAAATTTATGTGCAAGCTTACGAGCAATCCGGTGGCAGTGCGGCCAAATCCGAAGTGGTGCAGCTTATCAACCCCGAAGCGGGCTCAGCTCCCGATACACCCCCTGCACGTTTAATTGTGCTGACAGTCGGTATCGACGCCTATCCACCGCCGAATACCTTGAAATATGCGGTCAAAGATGCCCGGGATGTGTTGCAGGCGATTCAAGCGGGTAAAAGTAAAGTCTATACGAGTGTTGTGCCGTTTGAATTAACGAATGAGCAGGCAACGTTGCAGAATATTCAAGCAAAAATCGCCGAAATTGCCGCATTAATTACTCCAGCCGATACCGTGTTGTTGTATTTTTCAGGACATGGGGTATTGGAGGGCAAACACTTTTATTTTTTACCCTACGATGTTAACAAAGCAGCCTTAGCTGCAAGCAGTATTGCACAACAGCATTTAAAGCGTTTTATTGCGCAACTAGCGAAGACCAATAAAATATTTATGTTTATCGATTCCTGTCATTCGGGTTCGTTTGATTTACAGGCCATCAATAATGAAATCACCAGCTTTGATAAATTAAAACAACAACTCGGTGAAAATGTATTTATTTTGGCCGCCTCCGGCGCGGATCAAGAAGCGCAGGATCAATTTGTTTTAGCCGATGGTACAAAACCTTCCAATGGCTTATTTGCGTGGGCGGTACTCGATGGTCTGCGCGGTAAAGCCAGTCGGCAAGATGACGATATTGTCGATAATTACAATTTAGGCAGTTATGTACAGCGTAAAGTCGATGCCCTCACGCAAAAACAAACCTTATATCCGCAAAAAGCGCGGTTTCAGGCAGTTAATAATGGTGATGTGACCATTTTTGATATTACCCAGGCATTGCATTAACAGTCAAGGTCGGGTTAGGTGCGCCACCATTAAGCTCAAGAGTAACGTGTTATCCGCGCACCGTAACCCGACATCGGAGCACACCTGATGTCGGGTTAGACGCGCGATAACATTACAATACATTATGTTGCAGTGAGTAATGCGCGTCGAACCCGACCTACTTTGTGACTTAAGTCGGTTCAGTGAGGTAGGTCGGGTTAGGTGCGCCCTCACCATAAGCTCAATAATAACCGTGTTATCCGCGCACCGTAACCCGACAAGGGAGCACACCCGCTGTCGGGTTAGACGCG
>SXIZ01000159.1 GCA_005779525.1 Methylococcaceae bacterium | reverse complement strand
GGGATGGCAACTGGTATGGCGATCATGGGATTTGGTGGCGGTGCAATGATCGGTGCGCCTTTAGCCGTAATGTTGATGGATTATTTTAAATCTGCCACCTCGGTAGGGGTGATGCAGGCCTTTATCGTGATGGGATGTGTGTATTTTATCTCGATGAGTATTGGAGCACTTAGCATCCGTATTCCGCCTAATGACTGGCAACCGGAAGGTTGGACCCCCGCAGTGCAATCCAACAAAATGATAAGTGATAAGCATGTACATATTGACCAAGCTTTAAAAACGCCACAGTTTTATTTGTTATGGTTGGTGTTGTGTTTGAATGTGACTGCCGGAATTGGGGTGTTGGGGCAAGCCTCGGTCATGATTCAGGAAATATTCAAGGGCACGGTAACGCCAGCGGCAGCCGCTGGATTTGTGGGTTTACTGAGTTTATTTAATATGGGCGGGCGCTTTATTTGGTCTTCGGCGTCGGATTTTTTAGGGCGTAAAAATACGTATTTTGTGTTTTTTGTGCTCGGGGCTATCTTGTATGCGACGATTCCTACCATGGGCATGCTAGGAAATATGGGGATGTTTATTCTACTGTATGCCGTGATTATGAGTATGTATGGCGGTGGCTTTGCAACAATTCCAGCATATTTAGCGGATATTTTCGGGACGCGTTTTGTCGGGGGTATTCATGGGCGCTTGTTGACCGCTTGGTCAATTGCTGGGGTATTAGGTCCGGTTTTGGTCAATTACTTGCGGGAATATCAAATTGGTCAAGGCGTGGCTAAAGCCGATGCATACAACATCACAATGTATATTATGGCATCGTTATTAGTCGTCGGTTTTTGTGCCAATTTAGCGATACGCCCGGTGCATGCAAAACATCATATGCACCATGATGAGTTTGACGAGCTTGATGGCGTGTTTCCCAGCGATGCTAAAAATTAATTTTAAGGATTCGGTATGCCAGTAGAAAATGCAACTTCTAAAACTTCGCTGCTCAGTTTGATCTTATTTTGGGCGTATGTATTAATTCCTTTGTTATGGGGGGTCAGCTCGACGCTTAAAAAAGCCATGGCGTTATTTTCTTAGACACGCATTGCAATGAGCTTCTCGAGCATTCCCTAAACTACGAGCGTTATAAATGGCCTTACCTTACTGGCGCTTGTCAGGGTTTTATTTTTTTTATTTTGCCACCTTAGGCAGCTTTTTACCTTTCTGGAGTCTTTACCTTTCAGCCTCCGGTTTTGATGCGTTAACCATCGGTGAACTCAGTGCCTTGCTACTCGGCACCAAAATTATTGCGCCGAATATTTGGGGGTGGATTGCCGATCATACCGGACGAAGCTTACGCATTATCCGCTTAGCGGCTTTTTGTGCGGCGCTATTTTTTACCGGTTTTTTGTTTATCCACGGGTATCAGGCTTTTGCGCTGGTGACGGTGCTGTTTAGTTTTTTTTGGAATGCGACTTTGCCGCAGTTTGAAGTGGTCACCCTGGGACATATTCAAGCGGTTCCCCATCGCTATGCCCACATTCGCTTGTGGGGGTCGGTGGGGTTTATTTGTGCGGTGTTAGGCATAGGGTGGCTTTTAGACTATCAAGATATCGCTATTTTACCTAGCATCATACTGGGCTTACTCACGGCGAACTGGCTAGTTGCAGTCGTGACCCCGGAAGTGGCGCTGACGCTGACTCAGCGCGATCATGGCGGGATCGCGCAGATTATCAAGCGTCCTGAAGTCATCGCTTTTATGGTTGTGTGTTTATTGTTGCAGGTGGCACATAGCGCGTACTATGTGTTTTATTCGGTGTATTTAAAACAATATCATTATTCCGCCACGCTCACTGGTGGCTTATGGGCTTTAGGGGTGGCGGTGGAAATTGTGTTGTTTTTGGCGATGCAGATGGTGCTGAAACGGGTATCCTTGCGTCGTATTTTACTGGTCAGCATTTTACTCAGTATTTTGCGCTGGTTATTGATAGCACGCTTCCCAGAAACTTTTTGGATTATCGTCGGCGCACAACTTTTGCATGCCGCCACCTTTGGGGCCGTGCATGTGGTGGCCATGTATTTGCTGCAGCAATATTTTGGCCCTGAACACCAGGGGAAGGGGCAGGCGTTATATACCAGTATCAGCTTTGGTTTAGGCGGCATGCTGGGGGGCTATGCCAGTGGTTATTGTTGGACAGCCCTGGGTGCGCAGTCCGTTTTTTGGTTGGCGGCGGCTTGTTGTTTTATCGCTTGGCTAGTGGCAGGAATTTGGGTCGGGCGTGAAAATGGCAACAAGCTCCAGGCATTGGGTTAGAATAAATGCTTCTTGGGCAATGCACGGTAATCTTCCAAGCACTATGATCAAATCCTTTATACAGCGTGGCTTGGAATCGGTCTGGTATCAGCGCCATTGGGGCTGGGTATGCTTAATACCATTGGAGTTAGTGTTTCGGCTGGTAGTGCGCTTGCGGCGCTATGGCTATGCACAAGGGTGGCTGACCTCTACCCGACTTCCTGTGCCAGTTGTCATCGTGGGTAATTTAACGGTTGGGGGCACAGGGAAAACCCCGTTGATTATTTATTTGGCTGCACGTTTACGCCAAGCCGGATATGCCCCCGGCATTATCAGTCGTGGATATGGCGGACAGGTTAGCACTTGGCCATGCCTAGTGACGGCAACAAGCTTAGCAAGCGAGGTGGGCGATGAAGCCTTGCTGATCGCCAAACGCACTGGGTGTCCAGTGGTTGTGGGACCTAAACGCGTTGCCGCTGCAAAATTCCTGCTGCAGCAAGCAAGCTGCGATATTATTTTATCCGACGATGGCTTGCAACATTATGCATTAGCGCGCACGCTGGAGCTGGTGGTCGTCGACGGCGTACGCCGTTTTGGTAATAAGCGTTGTTTACCCGCGGGGCCATTACGTGAACCTGTAAGTCGCTTAGCGGAAGTGGATCTGGTGGTGGTCAATGGTGAAGCACAGGCCAGTCATGAGTTTAGCATGCAAGTTAAAGCTGCCATGGCCGTGAATTTACTCACCGAGGAACAACAACCGCTGTCGGTGTTTGTCGGGCAAAAAGTAAATGCTGTGGCGGGTATTGGGCATCCTCAGCGATTTTTTAGCACCTTGCATACACTGGGGATAGACGCGCAAAACTTTGAGTTTCCAGACCATCACCCCTTTAGCCCGTCTGATTTACAATTTAACGATAGTTTGCCCGTGCTGATGACCGAAAAAGACGCAGTGAAGTGCTTGGGGTTTGCGGCCAAGCATTTTTGGTATGTCCCGATTCAGGTACAGCCCGACGCTAATTTTGACGCCAATTTTTTAACTTTATTACAAGAGAAACTCAATGGATAGCAATTTATTAGAAATTCTAGCGTGCCCGATTTGTAAAAGCCCGTTACGCTACCAAAAACAACAGCAAGAGCTGATTTGCCGTGCAGACCGTTTAGCCTTTCCGATTCGTGATGATATTCCGGTGATGCTGGAAGATGAAGCGCGGCGCATTAGTCTTGAAGAATACGACGCGCTGCGCCCATGACCTTAAAATTTAAAGTGGTGATCCCGGCACGTTTTGGCTCATCCCGTCTCCCGGGAAAGCCCTTATTGGCGCTTGCGGGTAAATCTATGATTGCGCATGTGTGCGCACGTGCCTTAGAGGCCAATGCTGATGAAGTCGTGGTGGCGACCGATGATCAGCGTATTCTAGAGCACGTCCAGGAACTGGGAATTCGGGCGGTAATGACCCGCGCAAATCATCAAAGTGGTACTGAGCGTATCGCTGAGGTGGCAGAACTCTGTGCCTGGGATGCGCAGCAAATCATCGTCAACCTTCAAGGCGACGAACCCTTGATTCCGCCTGAGTATATCAGTGATTTAGCCTATGCCTTAGCCGAGCAACAAGCTGCAGGCATTGCTACACTGGCGGCGAAGATTCTGGATGTGGAAGAGTTATTTAATCCCAATGCGGTCAAGGTGGTGCTGAATCAAGCAGGTGAAGCCTTGTATTTCAGTCGCGCTACCATTCCTTGGGATCGAGATAGTTTTGCCTTGACTAAACAACTTTCTGACAAAATGCCGCATTATCGCCATATTGGCATGTATGCCTATCGCGTAGACTTTTTGCAACGCTATTGTCAATGGGCGCCTTCTCCTTTGGAACAGGTGGAATGCTTGGAGCAATTGCGCATTTTGTGGTATGGCGAAGCTATTCGGGTGCGCATTGTCGATAAAATACCGCATGCTGGTGTTGATACGCCAGAGGATTTAGAACGGGTGGCTAAAGTTTTGGGCCGCTACCCAGAAGACCCAAAATAAAACCGGAAAGTGGGTAGAAGGAACTTTCCGGTTTTGAGGGAGCAAGTGTTAAATAATGGTTATGCTGAGTTTATTTGCTTAACACTTGTAATGCTCTGTAAGAAGCGCTAAGCGCCTACGGTGCAGGAGGCGTACCTGGGGAGCTGGGTGCTGCAGGAGCGGCGGCTGCATCATCATTACCCGGAGCGCCAGGCGCTGGGGTTTCTGGGTGTTTATTACACGCGCTTAAAAGCAGGCATAGACTGAATATACTTGCGCCAAGGAGTGCTGTTCGGTGCATATCAAATCTCCAGTTTGAATTGAGGTGGATCTAAAATTCAGTTAATAGTAACACTGGAATTACAGAGATTTAAAGTATATTTTGCGTTCAAAGACTTAGCTTTAATCGTTAAGTTGCTGTTCATTATGGTTTAATACTAAATTTCTGCAAGTCAGTTAAATAACGTAAGTGCTTTAAATTTAAAGTTTTTGCGGGGCTAAACTGGAGTGAGCAACCAGTCCTTATAACCAAAGTCGGCTAAAAACCAGCAAAAGTGCATTGCCCTAAGCGTTAAATGCTTAAGCAAGTCGGTAACTATTGCCTAGAACCTAGGCATTTTTTTGCAAACTAGACGGCAAGAATTGCGCAGATCTTGGATGCTGGGCATACATGCTAGTTTTTTAGCGGTCTGCAATTCTCGTCTACAGCTCTCCAAGCTTAAATGGCGTTAGTTTAAGGCAAACCCAAGCAAGATATTCGATTTTTGGTTGTAAGAACAATTAAAATTTAAGAGGTGCGTGGCATGCTGCACGAACACAGCAATTTTAGAGGACAAGATTTACGTGGTCGCGCATTTAAAAATGCAGATTTACGCGCGGCAGACTTTTCAAACGCGGATTTACGCGGCGTAAATTTTGCTGGCGCAGACTTAGCGGGTGCCAAATTTTGCCAAGCCCGCATGGGTCGCACCTTAAAGCAGACCTTGCTAATCTTACCGTTGAAATTTCTTATTGGCAGTGTCGCGGGCTATTCGATTCCCAAAAATAACATCGTATTTGTAGATTGGATTCAGGCTTCTTTGACAGCCATAGATATTCAT
>SXIZ01000158.1 GCA_005779525.1 Methylococcaceae bacterium | reverse complement strand
TTTGAGGGCGCCGAAATGCGTATTGGTAATCGCCTTGGAATGTTTGGCGTTAAATGCAACGGCGATACTGCCGTCGGGCCGCAGATGTTCAAACCAGTTGATACTTTGCACGCCTTTATATAAATCGTCTTGCGACTTCACCTCAAAATGACTCAACACCAATAGAACTCGGTTGGCGGTACGCGACCAGAGGCAGATACGGTAGGCGGTTTCCAACGTGCCTTGAAATGCGGTGCCCGCCAGAGTTGTTTTAATTTGATCTGCACCCAAGCTTTTAAGTTCCTCGGCGAGAATATCTTCCATGGCTTTGGGCGTGGTGGCGAATAACTGCAATGTCATAATCAGGTTCTGCAATAAAAAAAGCCTTGCGCGGGCAAGGCTTTAAAAAACGGTATTTCCAAAAACAGTAGGAAATCTAAAAAACGCATACGCTCAATAGCGATGCCTATTGCTCAATTTTAATGAGTTCAACGTCGAAAATCAGCGCGCTGTTAGGTGCAATTGCTGCGCCTGCACCACGTGTGCCGTAAGCCAGATCTGAGGGAATGTAAAAACGATATTTAGCACCCTCTTTCATCAATTGCACACCTTCAGTCCAGCCTGCAATAACGCGATTTAACGGAAAGGTTGCAGGGGTGCCGCGGCTATAAGAGCTGTCAAATTCTTTACCGTCAATGGTGGTGCCTTTGTAATGCACAGTGACATTATCACTGGCTTTAGGAGCAACGCTGCCTGTACCAGCAGTCAGTACTTCATACTGTAAACCTGAGGCGGTGGTTTTGATATTCGGTTTTTTAGCATTTTCAGCTAAGAATTTTTCACCAGCAATTTTATTTTCTTCGGGAGTGGTGGCATTTGCCATTGAAAACATAGTAAATCCTACTAACATAAAAGTAATAACAAGAACAAAACGGCTCAAATCATTTTTCACAGTTGTTTCCTTTGAAGTTAAGTTAACCAGAGTCAGTGTAGCAAAAAAAGTGAGTAAATTCAGAATTGATGTTGGCAATGGCTGAGTTGGTAGCGGTAGTTATTCGCCCGAACGCCTACTTTTTTTGCGGTTCGCATCAGCCATTCCTTCTGCAAATAGCTGCCACGTTGATAGCCGCCATGTCCTTCATGATAAGCCAAATACAATTGTTCAGCATCATATTTGGATAAATTTAGTTTTGTGTTGCTGAGATTGCAGTACCAACCAATAAAGTCAGAGGCGTCTGCAAAGTCATCGCGATCTGCGCTAGCAGTGTGTGTATGGCTTAAGTAATGCTCCCAGGTTTCATCTTTCGCCTGCGCATAGCCAAACGCGGTACTTGGTCTGACGCCCATCCAATTCAACGGTGGTTGAGCATCGGCAATAAAGCTTGATTCCTGAAACATGATCGCCATTTGTACATGCACGGGAACGCCCCATTTTTGGTAACTTTGTACAGAAGCCGTGTACCAATCTTGCTTTTCTTGAAATAAAGCGCACAGGTTCTCTTTGTTTTGCGGTGGATTGACGCTGCAAGAAGTCAGTAGGTAAATAAGAAAGATACAAAAGAGATTACGAAATTTAAATCCAGTAGTAATAATGTCGTGACTTAAATAAAGCATAAACAAAGTAAAATTGATCGTATATTAAGGAGCAGTAATAGACTACAATTATGCTGCAGCAGGTAAACCTGTTGTACACCATTCACATTGAGATTATGTATCAGCTATGCCAGAAGCCAGAAGATATTATCGCAAAAATTTAACGTCACATGGTTTTATTTATCTTGCCGGAGAGGAGTTTGAAATCGGTGTTAAAAACCTATCCATTACTGGTTTATTGGTAGAGTTAAAAGATCGTTCTATTATTCAAGACGTGAGTGATTTATTCCGGGCAATAAAGCTTTCACCGTTAGTTGATATTTATTTGCATGAGCTGCGTTTGGCGGGTGAAGCCGAAATTGTGCGCGCGGATATGATAGAAGAAAGTTTGTTGCTTGCGCTAGAATTTGTGCAGATCAGTTACGATGTGGATAATGTGTTTTATCAACGCAAAGCCTATCGTAAAAGCCTTGCTGCGCCGGGACAGATATTTCTGCATGATCGTAAGTATCTATTTAAAACGGTCAATGTTTCTGTTGAGGGGTTGATGGTGGTGATTGACGAAAAAGTCAGTGTTGTCCCGCATACCATTACTACGTTTGAATTTAAGCGTCTGGATTTATTGGGTGAAATCGAGATTGTGTGGGTAGAGGATGACCCTAAAGGCGGAGTATTGATGGGATTGCAATATTTGCACATGGAAAAGCAAAATATTAAGGGTATACCTCGGTTCGCCCCCGCTACCTTTATCAATCCGCAAGACCCTGAGTAGTTTTTTGAATACACTTAAGCAAAGCGGTTTTTATCGCGCTTATCCCATAACTGTTCCGCTAAGTTTTGTGCTTCGATTTGACTGTCTGCTTTACCCAGTAAACGCAAGGCAATCGCACACGTTCCGGTAACACTGGCGGTGCCAAAATCATCTGTTAACTCTCCTTGCCAGAACAGCGCTAATTGTTGCGGGTCTAAAGACTCGGCTTTCATGTGGCGTCGACTAAACAGTGCAGGCCACAGATCATCTTCCAAAACGCCATGATGTACACTTTGTACTAGACACTCCATATCTGGATTGCGTTCGGTTTCACCGCCTTCACCTTTCAACACCGCCATATGTGGCTGACCTAAAGCGGCGGCGGCATGTTGATGTACGCTGCGGTAACTTGGATGAAAAATGCCTTGAATGCTATAGGGAGCGTTAAACGGATTTAACAAGCGCACCAAGGTATGGATAGGTGAGCGCAAGCCCATCAGCGAGCGTAGTTCAATAATGTCGTATAGGCGCGCATTGATCAATTGCAGTGGCAGATAGCAAAAACTCTGCTGCAGTAATTGCGTTTCAGCCTCTGCTAATGAGGTTGCGGCACGCAATCCTAAAAAACTTAAAACATCTTCAGTGTATAAACGTTCCGCGGTTTGCCCCGCTGAGCCATGCATACACACCTTAATGCCCTGCTCAGCAAGTAACAAGGCGGATAATAAAAACCAGGGTAAATGTCGCCGTTTGCCCGCATAGGAGGACCAATCGAGATCAGCGAGGGCTTGCCGTGCAGTCGCGCCGCTGACTTCGCGGGCCGCTTGGGAAAAGCCAACTAATTCTTCGGCAGTTTCCTCTTTGATGCGCATCAGCATTAAAAACGCGCCTAATTGCTCTGGTTCTACTTGGTTTTGTAAAACCATCAGCATTGCCCGGTACGCTTCATCTTGGGTTAAGGCGCGCGAGCCTTTTTTGCCTTTGCCCAAAATGCGGATAAATTCTGCAAACGGATGTTCTACTCCCAAGGTTTGTTCGTGATGGCCTAAGTTCATAACGTAATCCTGACATAATGATCTACCAACAATGCAGCAAACAATGCGGTGATGTAGAAAATGGAAAACCAAAAGGTGCGCATGGCTACTCGGGTTTCTTTCGTGCGGATAATCTGAATGGCATAATAAATAAAACCTAAGCCCAAGAGCAGAGCGCTAGCTAAATAAATTAGGCCGCACATGCCTGTTAAATAAGGCAAGAGCGTGACCAGTAACAGTAAAATCGACCACAATAGAATTTGCAGCCGAGTAAAAGGCAAACCGTGGGTGACAGGTAGCATACGGATGCCGTGATCTTGAAAGGCTTGGGTCAAGCGTTCCAGTCTGGCAATCGCTAAAGGCCAGTAATGTGGTGGCGTCCAGACAAAAATAATCAATACCAACAATAATGCATAAGGATGTATTTCCCCGGTAATCGCACACCAACCCAGTAAGGGGGGCGCTGAACCAAAAATACCGCCAATAACGATATTTTGAGAGGTCATTTTCTTCAGAAACGAGGTATAAATGAAGGCATAACCCAGCATCGAGATAAACGTCAGCAGCGCAGTTAAAAGATTGGCCTTAATACCCAAAATCAGCATGGAGATCAAACCCAACACCGTGGCAGAAACAAAAGCGTTCATCGCCGGGATACGTCCACTGGGTAAAGGACGATGGGGATTCAGGTAGGTATCCATGTCGCGTTCAACTAATTGATTGAAGGTGGCGGCAGATGCTGCACCTAGTCCGATACCGATAAGACCATAGGTCACTTTATCCAATGGCGGAAATTCAGGCACAGCCAGTAACATACCCACAAACGCCGTAAAAATCATTTCCAGAACGACATTAGGTTTGCATAGCTCGAGGTAGCCTTTCCATAGCGGGATGGCAGTGCCAGAAGAAGTATTCGTCATAAGTTTAATCAATTCCAACTTGGGTAATATCGTATAGAATACAGGGAACCAATGATTAAAGAAATAGTCACACCCGCTAACCCCCAATTAACATAAGGATCGTTATGAAATTTAAAGCACTGCAAATTTTGCCTTTTTGTCTGCCGTTGATGGCCATGGCGGCTAATCCAGATATTCATGAACGCGTACTCGGAAATGGTTTAAAAGTTTTAGTGAAAGAGGATCACCGTTCTCCGGTCGTGGTATCACAAGTTTGGTATAAAGTGGGATCGAGTTACGAGCCAGGTGGTATCACGGGGGCTTCGCACATGTTGGAACATATGATGTTCAAAGGAACTGACAAGCATCCTGCAGGTGAGTTTTCTAAAATCATTGCCCAAAATGGGGGCGATGAAAATGCTTTTACTGGACATGATTACACGGCGTATTTTCAAACTATGAATCAGTCTAAACTCGCCGTCAGTTTTGAGTTAGAAGCTGATCGCATGCGTAATTTGCATTTATTGCCTGAGGAATTGACCAAAGAGCTGGAAGTCGTACATGAAGAGCGGCGCATGCGTACCGATGATCAGCCCCGCGCTAAAGCGCAAGAGCATTTTATGGCGATGGCATTTAGCAACAGTCCATATAAACATCCGGTCATAGGCTGGCCAGCGGATATTGAAAATTATCAAGTGGCGGATTTACAAGCTTGGTATCAGCGTTGGTATGCACCGAATAATGCGACTTTAGTCGTGGTCGGAGATGTGCTGGCGGAAGACGTCTTCAATTTAGCGCAGCAATATTTTGGTGAGCTGAAACCGAGTGAGCTACAACCCTTAAAACCGCAAACCGAAATTCCGCAGCTGGGTGTTCGGCGTATGACCGTGAAGCTGCCAGCACAGCTGCCGTTTTTAATCATGGGATATAAAGTACCTTCGTTAAAAACTGCACCCACTCCCGCTGAAGCGTATGCGTTGGAAGTCTTGGCTGGCGTGTTAGATGGGGGTAGCAGTGCCAGATTAAGTTCGAATTTAGTGCGCGGTAAACAAATCGCCGTAGGTGCGGCAGCAGGCTACAACATGACTGCTCGTATCCCAGAGTTATTTACGTTGGAAGCGACACCTGCCAAAGGTAAATCCTTAGAAATATTAGAAGCCGCGTTGAAAGGCGAGATTCAAAGCTTACAGCAAAAATTGATCAGTGCAGAAGAGTTGCAGCGTATTAAAGCGCAAGTCCTCGCACAAGCAGTCTATGAGCGTGACTCTATGTTTTATCAAGGCATGCAGTTGGGTATGTACGAAACTGTAGGACTCGGTTGGCAAAAAGCCGATGAGTACGTGGCGGGCGTCAATGCCGTAACCGCGGAAGATGTGCTGGCGGTTGCCAAAAAATATTTGTTGGAAGATCAGTTGAATGTGGTGTACATGGAGCCTCAAACGATGGCTCCTAAAACCTCCAAGTCTATGTAAACCGCTTCTGGTGTTGCAGATACCAGCGTGATTATGCTGGTATCTGTGGTTTCTATCGTGTTCTGAAATTTAAATCCATGTCATTAAAAATTGCCCTTGCCCAACTCAATTTACTGGTAGGTGGAATCACTGCCAACTGCGATAAAATTATTGCCACGGCCAAGTATGCGCGTGATCAGCAGGGTGCGGATGTGGTCGTGTTTCCAGAATTGGCAATCACGGGGTATCCACCTGAAGATTTGCTATTGCGTCCCGATTTTATCGCGGCGGCGCAAACTGCGTTGCACGTTGTTGCCCAGGCGGTGAGTGATATACATCTGGTTGTCGGATTTCCTGAGGCCTCAGTAGCTGGATTATATAACAGCGCTGCCGTGCTGCGTGATGGACAGGTGCTGTGTGTGTATCGCAAAAATTGCTTGCCTAATTACGGCGTCTTTGATGAGCAGCGCTACTTTATCGCCGGGCATGAATTGGTGCAGTTTGAACTTAAAGGATCGAACATCGCGTTAACCATTTGCGAGGATATTTGGCATCCTGGCGTGTTGCTTAAAAATCGCGCTGCGGGTGCAGATATTGCTATTACGCTTAATGCTTCGCCTTACCATGCGGGCAAAATGCAAGAGCGTGAAGATGTTATTTGCACGCAGGTCAAGCAAGCGCAATTACCCTTGGTGTACGTCAATCAAATTGGCGGGCAAGATGAGTTAATCTTTGATGGAGCTTCATTTGTCGCTAATCAACACGGCGAAATCGTTTTGCGTGCCGCGGAATTTCAGGAAAATGTTAAATGTGTTGAATTTGTCAATCATGTGCCGCAAGCCAATAAGTGCGCCCCCTTGTATGCTTCCGTAGCCAGTGTTTATCAGGCGCTGGTATTAGGTGTGCGAGATTATGTGCAAAAAAATGGATTTAAAGGTGCGTTGCTAGGATTATCCGGTGGTATAGATTCTGCCTTGGTTTTGGCTTTAGCCGTTGATGCTTTGGGTGCAGATAAGGTCGTTGCGGTATTAATGCCTTCCTGCTATACCCAGGAGATGAGTATCGAAGATGCTGTTGCAGAAGCCGAGGCCTTAAACGTGCACTATGAAATTATTCCTATTGCACCTGCGGTGCAGGCCTTTACTGAAATGTTAGCCCCGGTGTTTGCTGACACAGCTAAAGACACCACGGAAGAAAATATTCAAGCACGTTGTCGGGGTGTGATCTTAATGGCAATGTCTAATAAGCAGGGCAAAATTTTGCTGACCACGGGCAATAAAAGTGAAATGAGTGTCGGTTATGCAACTTTGTATGGCGACATGGCGGGTGGTTTTGCGCCCATTAAAGATGTCCCCAAATTGCTGGTGTATGCATTATCAGATTATCGTAACAGTTTAGCGCCCGTGATACCGGAGCGGGTATTAACGCGCGCCCCGTCAGCGGAATTGGCCCCGAATCAAGTTGATGCGGATTCCTTGCCTGCCTATGAAAATCTAGATCCGATTTTGGAGCGTTACATCGAGCGAGATCAATCCGCGGATGAGATTATTGCGCAAGGATACCTGCCTGATGAAGTGCGGCGAGCGCTGACCTTAGTCGATAGAAATGAATATAAACGCCGGCAATCACCTCCAGGGATAAAAATTACGACGCGGGCCTTTGGGCGGGATCGGCGCTATCCCATGACTTCTGGTTACAAAGGTATCCCCTAAACATCAAATTCTTCAGGCGCGCGCGTCTGGACCTAAAAGTGGTCAATATTTTGCTAGATTATTATCTGTATGATGATATATTGACTAAGAAGCTTGATACTTGAGTTTTCCTCTCGGTTTTTGTTACTGCTATGGGTTTTTCATGTCTGTTGAACCATATTACGAAATTTTATTTTTAAGCCTAGTTTTGTTGGCTAGCGTCCTCCTAAAGCACGCAGAAGTTAGATTTAGCAGGCAATCAGCACACTGGCATAAGTTCTTTAAGTACCCAAGCGTTGTTAGTGTGCTCTTCGGCGCGGGGTTATGCTTGTCGCCCTCAGTGTTGTTGGCGGATGAAGTGGTGCTTAAGCGCTCGTTGGATTTAACGCAACATTGGGCGGGGTATTTAGCGTTGAGTGTCTTTTTTACCGCGTATTTTCTGGCGATGGTGGAAGAGGTTACGGAGTTACGCAAGTCTAAGCCTATGGTATTTGCGGCCAGCCTAATCTGGATTTTCATTGGTGTTTTCTATGTGCGTGGTGGCTTGAGCGAAGAGGCGGGCATTGCCTTTCGTTCTTCTTTGGAAGGCTATGCAGAATTGTTTCTGTTCATTATGGTCTCTATGACCTATTTGAACGCGATGGAAGATCGAAGTGTCTTTGAAACCTTACGCGTATGGTTGCTCAGTAAAAGTTTTACTTACCGCCAGTTGTTTTGGATCACGGGAATCCAGGCGTTTTTTATCTCCTCAGTGTGTAACAATCTGACCACCGCATTATTGATGGGGGCGGTGATTTTGGCCATGGGTAAGGATAATCGTCAATTTGTCACGCTTGCGTGCGTCAACGTGGTGGTTGCAGCAAATGCAGGCGGTTCGTTCAGTCCCTTTGGTGATATCACGACGTTGTTGGTTTGGCAAAAAGGCGTCGTCCCGTTTACTGACTTTTTCAGCTTATTTATTCCAGCGGTGGTGAATTTTGCGTTGCCTGCGGCGATTATGTATTTCTTCATTCCCAAAGAGAAGCCTGCGGCGCTCTTAGAGGCGCAATCGTTAAAACGTGGCGGCTTAGTGATTATTGTCTTGTTTTTATTAACCATTATTACTGCAACCTGTTTTGAAAACTTTCTGAATTTACCGCCCGCTGCGGGCATGATGTTAGGTTTAACCTATCTCAAGTTTTTTAGTTATTACTTGCAAAAAACTGCGCATCATAGTGTTAATCCAGAACATGAAAAGATTGCGCAAGAAACCTTGGAAGCCTTGCAAAAATTAGAAGCCTTGGAATTACAGGTTGCCCCCGGCAATGCAGGCACTGATAAACGTTTAGGCGAATTATTGGTCAGTGAACAAATGATTACTGAATATCAATTACAACAAGTTTTGTATATTCAAGAACAGCATAAAAAGCACGGTAAAGCAGTCAGCCAGTTGGTGCATGATTTACCTTTTGATGTTTTTCAAAAAGTCTCTAATCTCGAATGGGATACCTTATTATTTTTTTACGGGGTCATGGTTGCTGTGGGTGGCTTGAGTTTCATTGGCTATCTGGAAGTGACCTCGCATTATTTGTATGGTGAAATTGATCCCACCATTGCAAATGTGTTAGTCGGCGTCGCTTCAGCTTTTATTGACAATGGGACAATCATGCTGGCGGTGTTAACCATGGCGCCGGATATTACGGAAGGGCAATGGTTATTGGTCACCTTGACTGCCGGAGTCGGCGGAAGCTTACTTGCGGTCGGTTCAGCCGCTGGAGTCGGTTTGATGGGGCAAGCCAAAGGTATTTATACCTTTACCACTCATTTGAAATGGATGCCAGTTATTGCTTTAGGCTTCATTGGTAGTATTGTGACCCATTTTATTTTGAATGCGCATTATTTTTAATTTAGTCGCTTGTAGTGGGTGCATTTTTAAGTAATGCAGATCCTAATTGGCAATCAGGTACACGGTGTTTGCAAATGCATGCTCCTTTTGGAGAGGAAAAACTAGCAATAGCTTGTATAGAGCAAGTCTGCATAAGGGTGTTTGTGGCTTCAGTGTGAATTGCCAACAGTTGTTGTGCTAACAGGAATTTGCTTCGTAGTGCGTATTTTCAATCTATAATTCTCCGCATACCAAAGCCTTTTGGCTATGGGTATATCCTTTTTCCAACTGTAGACAGTGATCGAATCTAGCGTATGCTAAGACTTTTTTCCATTCATAACGGTGCCATCAAAGAACAAGCTTTGCCAGAAGCGCCTTTAAAGCATGCGGTCGAAGGTGCGTCTTGGATTGACGCTCATGATCCGAGTGATGAAGAGCGGCAGGAGTTACAATTATTATTGCATGCCGAATTACCTGAATCGGATGACGTAGAGGAAATTGAGTTCTCGGCCCGCTATTTTACCGATACGACGGGAATCCATGTGCGCTCATTGTTTTTAGCATTAAGCGATGGACGACATGATACGGCTACCGTGGCGTTCATCCTGCAGGATGATCGTTTAATTACTTTGCGCGAAGGTAGTTTGGCGGATTTTCGGCTATTGCGGATGCGCATTCGGCGGGGGCAAATTTATGTGCATTCCCCCCAGGATTTGGTCATCACTATTTTCGAGCAGAAAGTCGAAAATCTTGCCGATGCTTTGGAAGATATCCATCGAAAACTAGAAGATGTGAGTTATCTGGTGTTGGAGGATATGGATTCTGATTTGGAACATGCCATCGATCAGCTCGCTAAACTCGAAGATAGCAATGGAAAAATACGGTTGTGTCTGATGGATACACAACGCTCGATTGCTTTTCTACAGCGCCATTTACGCAAACATCCCGATTTGCAAGAAAACGCACGCGAAATCATGCGTGACGTCGATACTTTAATGTCGCACACTACATTTTTGTTCGATAAAATCAACTTCTTGATGGATTCTACACAAGGTTTTATTAATATCGAACAGAATAAAATCATCAAGATTTTCTCTATTGCTGCGGTGGTGTTTTTACCGCCCACGCTTGTGGCCAGCGTCTACGGCATGAATTTTCAATATATGCCCGAGTTGCAATTGCGTTTAGGTTATCCTGGCGCTTTAATTCTTATGCTGCTCGCGGGTATTGCTCCCTATTGGATTTTTAAGCGTAAAGGCTGGTTGTAACTACTGCAGCGTAGCTTGATTGTGTAAAATGTCGCTATGAGTACTTTAAAACATCGTCTTGCAGTATTACACCATCGAATTCATGCCGCCGAACTCGCGGCTGAGCGCCCTTTAAATTCAGTCAAGCTGTTGGCAGTGAGTAAAACTCAGCCCGCCACGACAATTCTGGAAGCCTATTGTGCAGGTCAGCGACATTTCGGTGAAAACTATCTTCAAGAAGCGCTGGCAAAACAAGTGCAATTGAGCGCGTTTGACATTGACTGGCACTTTATTGGGCCAATTCAGAGCAATAAAACGCGCGCCATTGCCGAGCATTTTAGTTGGGTGCACAGTGTCGATCGTTTGAAAATTGCTGAACGTTTAAGTGAACAACGCCCTGAATATTTACCGCCCTTGAATATCTGTTTGCAGGTAAATATCAGCCAAGAGCCTAGTAAATCTGGTATTATTCTGGACGCATTACCTGAAATGGTAGCAGCGGTGCAAAGTTTGCGCGGCATATGTCTACGTGGGGTGATGGCCGTGCCAGAACCAGCGAGTGACATTGTGGTGCAGCGGATTCCGTTTCGACAATTATTTCTTGCGGTCAAACACTTACAACATCCTGAGTTGGATACTTTTTCCATGGGCATGAGTGATGATCTGGAAGCGGCTATTTATGAGGGTTCAACTTGGGTTCGTGTGGGTACGGCTGTATTTGGTAAGCGCAAATAAAAACACTTTATTGTTTAATGCTTGGTTCTGCCAAAAGGATAGTATTGCTGCATGACAACTGCAAATAATTATAAACCCTGTGATCTGGTTATCTATGGTGCACTGGGCGATCTCACAAGACGCAAGCTTTTAATTTCACTCTATAAGTTAGATGAATCAGCCTTACTAGAGGCGGACACCCGCATTATCGCTGTGGATAGAATGCCACAAGATACTGCTGGATATATAGAAATTGCCCGCAAAAGCTTAGATGAATTTTTTTCTGAGCCACTGGAGGCTTCGGTCTGGGAGCGTTTGGCGAAACGCTTTATTTATGTTCAAGTGGATATTACCGACCTTGAACAGTTTAAAAAACTTTCTAAGGTAGTTGATCAAAAATCTCGGGTGATGGTGAATTATCTTGCCATTCCGCCCATGCTATTCAGTAATATCTGTAAAGGTTTACAAAAAGCCAAACTCAATACTAAAGAAAGTCGTATTGTCATGGAGAAGCCTATTGGTCATGATTTGGCGTCTTCGCGCGTCATTAATGATACGGTGGCTGAGGTATTCAGTGAAGAACAAATTTACCGTATTGATCACTATTTGGGTAAGGAAACGGTTTTAAATTTGCTCGCTTTGCGTTTTGCCAATTCCATTTTCACTACCAATTGGGATCATAATGCCATCGATCATATCCAAATTACTGTAGCAGAGGATATTGGTATTGAGGGACGCTGGGAGTATTTCGATAAAGCTGGGCAGATGCGCGATATGTTGCAAAATCATTTGCTGCAAATCCTGACCTTTATCGCCATGGAGCCTCCCGTCAATCTGGAAGCGCAAAGTATTCACAACGAAAAAATCAAGGTATTACAAGCGCTACGACCCATCACTGATTATAACGTTGAAGACCGAACCGTACGTGGTCAATACGCTAAAGGCTACATCAAAGGTCAGCAAGTGCCGGGGTATTTAGAAGAAGAGGGTGCTAATATCAGCAGCACCACTGAAAGTTTTGTGGCAATGCGCATTGATATTGATAATTGGCGTTGGGCGGGTGTGCCATTTTACTTGCGTACTGGCAAGCGTATGAGTTATAAACGCACTGAAATAGTTATTTACTTTAAACAGTTACCGCATAATATCTTTAAAGATAGCTATCGTAGTTTACCCGCAAATAAATTGATTATTCATTTACAACCGCGTGAAGGCGTCGAGATTGAAATGTTAAATAAAATTCCGGGAATTGATGGCGCCATCAAGCTACAACAAACTAAATTGGATTTAAGTTTCTCGGAGACCTTTAACAATCAACGAGTGTTTGGCGGCTACGAACGCCTATTATTGGAAGCCATGCGCGGTAATCCTACGCTGTTTATCAGCCGTGAGGAGACCGAACAAGCCTGGACCTGGGTGGATTCTATTTTACGCGCCTGGGCTAAATTAAGTGACAAACCTAGAGCCTATACTGCAGGAACTTGGGGGCCAAATGCTGCAGATGCTTTACTTGCCAGAGATGGCAGAACTTGGGAAGATTAAGTTAGATTGTCCGTGCAACTGTAAACAGAATTTAATATTTTTTTTCACTGTTACTTGTGGCTAATTTCGTTGAAAAACCAAACCAGTATTGGGCTGAACGCTGAAAATTACCCGAGTAGCCATAGCTAGAAGGTTAACATATGCATCCGATAATCGAAAAAGTGACGCAACAGGTGATAGACCGTAGCCGCCCAACGCGTGCCGCGTACTTAAAACATATAGATTCTATTGCCAAAACTGATCCGATACGCACAACTATGGCTTGTGGCAATTTTGCCCATGGTTTTGCGGCCTGTAGTCCCGCTGAAAAGCTGGATATGACGACCACTCGGAAGCCAAACATCGGTATCATCACCTCTTATAATGACATGTTGTCTGCGCACGAGCCGTATAAGGATGCGCCCGATGTGATTAAAGCAGCAATTCGCGAAGCCGGGGGAATTGCGCAGGTGGCGGGTGGCGTGCCCGCAATGTGTGATGGGATCACGCAAGGTCAGCCAGGCATGGAGATGTCATTGTTTAGCCGAGATTTGATTGCCATGGCAACGGCAATTGGCTTAAGTCATAACATGTTTGACGGTGCGATGTATCTGGGTGTGTGCGATAAAATTGTCCCGGGATTATTAATCGGCGCCCTCAGTTTTGGTCATTTACCCGCGATCTTTGTACCTGCAGGCCCGATGCCCAGCGGTATTACCAACAAAGAAAAAGCACGGGCGCGCCAAGCATTCGCTATAGGTCAGATCAGCCGGGAAGAATTACTCGAAGCAGAATCTAAATCCTATCATAGCCCAGGGACCTGTACTTTCTACGGTACGGCTAATAGTAATCAAATGATGATGGAAATGATGGGTCTGCATTTGCCTGGCAGTTCTTTCGTCAATCCTTATACTCCTTTGCGCGATGCTTTAACTAAAGCGGCCGCACGACAAGTGTTGAAGTTTACGGCTTTAGGGAATGATTATCGTCCTGTTGGCTATATGATTTGTGAAAAAGCCATCATCAATGCGGTCATCGGTTTACTTGCAACTGGGGGCTCAACCAACCATACCATGCATTTAATTGCGATTGCGCGCGCGGCGGGTATTGTTTTGAATTGGGATGATTTCGATAATCTTTCTAAAGCCATCCCGCTGTTGGCCAAAATCTATCCTAATGGCCCTGCGGATGTAAATCATTTTCAAGCAGCGGGTGGAATGGGCTTTTTGATTGCTGAGTTATTACGAAATGGTTTATTGCATGCGGATATTTTGGGCGTGGCTGATCAAAGAGGCATGCAAAATTATGCGCAAGAACCCAAGTTATTAGACGAGCAATTGGTCTGGGAGCCGACACCCGAAAAGAGCTTGGATCCTGAGGTCATCAGTTCTGTGGACAAACCTTTTGCTACGGGGGGTGGATTGCACGTGATGCGCGGAAATCTCGGCCGCGGGGTATCTAAATTATCCGCCGTTTCCGATGATCATCAAATTGTTAAAGCGCCTGCTGTGGTGTTTGATGATCAGGAAGATATGTTGGCGGCTTTTAAACGGGGTGAATTGGAAAAAGATTTTATAGCCGTCATTCGTTTTCAAGGGCCAAGAGCGAATGGGATGCCAGAATTGCATAAACTCACGCCACCTTTGGGGGTATTGCAGGACCGCGGATTTAAGGTTGCGCTAGTGACGGATGGGCGTATGTCTGGCGCATCGGGTAAAGTACCCTCGGTTATTCATATGTGTCCCGAATGCGAAATGGGCGGACCGTTAGCCAAGGTCTTGGATGGCGATATTATTTCTATTAATCTGCAAACTGGGGATGTGAATGTGCTGGTCGATGCTGACGAATTTGCAGCACGTCAAGCTTTGCCTAGCCGTGCCAATAATCACCATTACGGTTTGGGTCGGGAAATGTTTGGAGGCTTTCGTTTAGGCGCATCTTCTGCTGAAACTGGAGCATCTAACTTATTCCTCGTTGACTAGGCTGGCGCACGCAGGTTTTAACCAGCTTATCTCTAGACCAGAGATAAGCTGAAAAAACAAATTGGCTTTTGATGGGTAATTGCTGCTTTTATCTGGGGGTCGTGGCTTAGTCACTAAGCTGTCGATACTGAATCATTTTTAATTAACTACTCGAAGTGTTATGACGCAAAAAAATTGGAAAATTCAACCGAGCACAGTATTGCATGCCAGCCCGGTCATGCCTGTTATGGTGATTCAAGATGCAGACGATGCGGTGCCTTTAGCAAAAGCCTTGTGTACCGGGGGGATCCGCGTTTTGGAAATTACGTTGCGAACTCCTGCAGCGCTCGAATCTATTCGTCGGATTGCGCAAGAAGTTCCGGAAGCCATAGTTGGGGCGGGGACGATCATTAATACTCAGCAATTGGATCAGGTAGCTGATGCTGGTGCCGTATTTGCAATTAGTCCGGGGTTGACACCAAGTTTACTCAGCTACGCCAACCAAGGCAGTGTTGCTTTGATTCCTGGGCTTGCCAGCTTGTCAGAGTTATTATTAGGCATGGAATATGGCTATGATCATTTTAAGTTTTTTCCAGCCGAAGCTGCGGGCGGCATCCCCATGTTGAAATCCATTGCTGGTCCTGTACCACAAGTCACGTTTTGTCCAACAGGCGGAATTTCACCGCATAATTATTTGGCTTATCTTGCGCTGGAGAATGTTGCGTGTGTGGGAGGGTCTTGGTTGGCACCGACAGATGTGGTTAAGGCTAAAAACTGGTCTGCGATTACCGAGCTGGCAAAAATCGCAGTCAGTGGCGCTGGGCGATAGAGTTACGTGTTACGCTTTAAGGCGTTCACATCCCATAATTTAGGGGCAATCATTGTGGGAGCGACTCTCTGTTGCTCCTGCAGTGGTTGAAGTCTAAAACAGCTCAACATCCATTTGGTAACCATCATTTTCTTCATTTGCAGGCACTTCGTTTTCAACTTGGTACAGTTGATCATGTAAGTGTTGTTGTTTAAGGAACAGATCTTTTAATTTATCAATCACTTTGTCAAAGCAAATATTAGTAGCATTAGTGCTGGAAATGGTTTTATGCGCGTCTTCAATGGCACTATCAATACGATTCAAGATATATTGTTCCTGATCTTCTTCCAAGCCCATCGTCGGTAGTTGTTTGTCCAGATCG
Source organism: Methylococcaceae bacterium (assembly GCA_005779525.1). GTDB lineage: Bacteria > Pseudomonadota > Gammaproteobacteria > Methylococcales > Methylomonadaceae > SXIZ01. The sequence continues at coordinate 10,862 of SXIZ01000158.1, read as the reverse complement.
AGCATCATTTTGCGCATAATATGAATGCCTTCTTTTTGCTGGCGTTGCAGCACTAGTTTGATATCTTCTAAAGTTTTGGTGATGGACTCAAATAACTCATTGGCTTCGAGCATTTGAGAGGTTAATGCATTTAACGTATTAATCTGGTTCACTTTGGTGTCTGCAGTACTCAACATGGCAGGTAGTACATCTTTGATACGCCCATAACGCTCCATATCATTTAAAGGCATGTTTTTAATCAAAATGGAAATGCGTGGATAATTGATTTGGGTACGGCAACCGAAATCAAAAAAGCGGTTACCTTGTTCCAAGGTTTCAATCAAACTGATTTCTAAAGGACTGACAGCATTAAAGGTAGAAGAAAAATACAGATTTTTGTTTTCAGTATTGGTTTTAAGCATTATGGTGCAGTTGAGGCCCATATTGTTGGTGACTTGGAATAGTTTTTTGGCCAATTGTTCATGGTTTTGGACGTTGTGGGTATTTTCGATGAATTGGATGGCTTGTCCCAAATCACTTGAACCCGCAATTGCAATAAATGCCGTGCGTCTGGCTTCTTCTACTTGTTTAACTAAGGTTTTACGTTGCAACTTATATTGCAAGATAACTTTAATTTTGGCTATCAAGGCTTCAGGTTGAAACGGTTTGACCATGTAGTCATCGGCCCCCGCTTCAAAGCCCTGCATGCGATCACGCAATTCATCGCGTGCGGAGAGAAAAATTATCGGTATGTCTGCGGTTTTGGGATTCGCTTTGATGGCTTCGCAGACTGAGTAGCCATTCATCCCGGGCATTTCAACATCTAGAAGAATCAGTTCTGGGCTCTGGGTTTCTAGGGTTTTTAACGCCTCATCCCCCGAATAGGTCTGCACTAAATGATAGGCATTAAACAATGCCCGTTTGATAAACGCATGACTGATTTTATCATCGTCAACGACTAGTATTTTATACATTTTTATCCAAATACCATCTAAATCAAGAGTTAAACCCGAATACTTACAAACGCATCATCAACTGGGCAGATAAAAAAATTAGCACAGTGCGGGCATAAACTAATGCCTGTGAGTCAGAAAATAAGTGTAGTAAGCTTTTGCTATTCTGCAATAAACCCTGATGAATAAAATGGCTTCAGCATGTCGAGTGATTAGCATAAAAACTAAGCGGCATTGGTCAGCTTTAAGGCCGTTTGGTAGAGGATTTTTTTGCGTGCGCCCGTGATTTCCACTGCCAAGGAAACGGCAGTCTTCATCGAGCATTCGTTGAGTAACAATTGCAGAACTCTAAGGTGTTCAGGGCTCAGATCTTGATTTATCGGTGCGGGTGGCGCCCCAGCGACAATCACCACAAATTCACCTTTACGCATGTTTTCCTCTTCTGAAACTCGGCGTAAGGCTTCCTGCAACGGAGTTTTAATGATAGTCTCATGCAGTTTAGTCAGTTCGCGGGCAATGACGATTTCGCGCTCCAAGGGCAGAATTGCCGCCATATCTTCGAGCGTTGCTAAAATTCGATGACTCGCCTCGTAAAACGCCCAGGTGGACTCACAGTCGACTTTTTGTTGGAAAAAAGTTCTCCGCGCACTTGAAGTGCGCGCCAAAAAACCTTCGAATTCAAAGCGATTGAGAGGCATGCCTGCCGCGGATAAGGCGGCTATTAAGGCGCACGCGCCAGGAATCGGAATGACACTAATCCCCGCTGCCTTGACTAATTTTACTAAAGGCATGCCCGGATCACTGACTAAGGGGGTGCCCGCGTCGGAAACTAATGCAATCTCTTGGCCTTGTTGTAATTGGGTTAATAGACTTTTGGCGGCATGTTCTTCATTATGTTGATGCAAGGCCAGTAGTTTATTGGTAATCCCATAGTGCTGTAGTAACATGCGTACATGGCGAGTATCTTCAGCAGCAATGCAATCGACTTGTTTCAAGGTCTCAAGTGCCCGAAAACTGATGTCTGCTAAATTACCTATCGGGGTTGCAACCACGTATAATTTGCCTTCTTTATTAGACATATAATCCTCTTTTTGAATCATAACTACTGGGGTGACCTAGCATGCGTCGTCGACTTATTACTTTTAGCATCGTATCTTTGTTATTGATTTCTGGTTGTTCACGCCTCGGAGAGGTACAGGATTCTTTCAATGATCTTGCGTTAAAAACCGAAACCCTACTTCGGCAAAATAATCCAAGACGTGCCGAACAAGTAACCGCAGAGCGCAAAAGCCAGCAATATCATTTGGGGGCTGCCAGTGAGCTGATTAAAAACAATAAAGCTCAGGAAGCCGAACTGCATTTGAACAGGCTAGATTTGAGCGAATTGGCCGATGCTGATTTATATCAAGTTAATTTGGACTATGCGCAAATTAACTTAAGCTATGCTAAATCGGAACAAGCCTTACAACATTTAGAACTTGTCCAACCCATGCAACTGGCACCCGCGGATAAAATTATTTACTTGCAAGCGCGTGCCTTTGCGTTGTCATTAACGAACCAATATTTTGATAGTGCTAGAGCGCGTATCGAACTGCAAAATCTATTGCCGCAAAACCAACAACGCGAAAATATGGTTGCTATTTTAGATACCCTCCGGTTGCTTTCAATGGCCAATTTACGCAACCCAAAAACGGCAACCACCTACGACACCGCAGGCTGGCTAAGTTTAGCAAGTTTGTTTAAAGCGACACCGTATATTTCCATCAATGATCCAAATTTAGGCAAATGGCGGAGTCAATTCGCGCAACATCCTGCAAATAGCGCTTTTTTGAAATACTATTTGAGCGCACAACAAAAATTATTGCCGACTATTGCCGTGCTGTTGCCAAGTTCAGGTTCATTCGCGGAAGCGGGCAAAGCGATACAAAAAGGTCTTGCTGCCGCCTATGAGCAGACTCCGCCTACTATTGCTAAACCTAAGCTCCGCTATTATGACACCTCTACTCGTGATCCAGTGACTTTATACCGCCAAGCGATTGATGACGGTGCGCAGTTTATTATTGGACCATTAAATAAGGAGCATGTGGAGCAGTTAGCGCTTAATACTAATCTAACAGTACCGATTTTAACGTTAAACCATGTGCCCGGACTCAACAAAGCCAATTTATATCAATTTGCCTTAAGTCCGCTGGATGATGTTGAGACTGTGGCGCAAGCAGCGATTAGAGCCGGGCATCGTCGTTTGCTGTTATTAACGCCCAGTTCGGAGTTGGGTAATCGCCTACAGGGCTATTTTAAAGACGCGATTAATAATCAGGATGCTGGTTTAATCAAATTTGCCACCTATAATCCTGAAGCCAATGACTTTAATAAAGTTTTGCGTGATTTATTTAATCTTAACGAAAGCGAACAGCGTTACAATCAATTAAAAGCTTTTATTCCAAATTTACGTACCAATGCCCGCAGTCGTCAGGATATTGATGCGCTGCTGGTGATGGCCTATCCACAAAATGCGAAAGCCTTGCAAACGCAACTGAAGAAAATCACCTCCAACAATCCGAAGATCTATGCGACAGCACATGTGTATAACGGCGTCGCAACGCCTGAAGATACTGATTTAGACGGCATCAATTTTTGTGATATTCCTTGGCTATTTAACGCGGCGTATCCCGGCGCCTTAAGCCAAGAAAGTCTGCGTGCAACGTGGCAAACGATGGCCAACCCCTATTTGCGTTTGGTTGCTATGGGGATTGATGCCTATAATCTGATACCGCATTTAAATCAACTCAATACGACCCCTTATCAGGGGGCAACCGGAAAATTAAAGCTGGGCGCAGATAATCGTATTGAGCGGCAATTGGTATGTGCCCAGTTTGACCATCAAAGACCCTTGTTACAGAATTATGTTGCGCCTACGCAGCGTTAAATTATTGCAACACATTTGGCGTACCTGTATGCAATTCAAACTCCCTAAAGCAGCGCATCTCCGCAGTGGCGTGGTCAGCGAGCAACGGGCGTGTCATTATCTTGTTGCACAGGGCTTAAGCGAGATTGCCCGGAATTATCGCTGTCGCTATGGAGAATTGGATTTGATTATGCGTGAGCAGCACACCTTGGTGATCGTTGAGGTGCGTTATCGGCAATCCGATAGTCATGGCAGCGCACTGGAAAGTATTACAGCTGCGAAACAATCTCGTATAATAAATAGCACACACCATTATCTGGCAAAGTGCCCACATCCTGGGCCTATACGTTTTGATGTGGTTGCAATTTCTGGCGACCAGCAGGTTCTGTGGGTTAAAAATGCCTTTCAATCCTAAAGAGTTGTATGACATTACAAGATAAAATTATCAAACATTTTACTGATAGCATTCAAGCGAAGCAGGATACCTTGCATACCTTAACGGAGGCGATTGAGTTTGCGTCGCAGAAAATGGTGGCGGCCTTGTTAAATGATAAAAAAATTCTGACCTGCGGTAACGGTGGCTCAGCGTGTGATGCGCAGCATTTTTCGTCTGAAATGCTGAATCGCTTTGAACGCGAGCGGCCACCCTTGCCTGCAATTGCTTTGAGCACCGATACCTCTACGCTGACATCTATCGCCAATGATTATCATTTTGACGAGGTGTTTGCGAAACAGCTCCGCGCCTTAGGCCAAAGCGGTGATGTCTTATTGGCGTATTCTACCAGTGGCAATTCAGCCAATATTGCTAAAGCGATTGCCACCGCACATGATAAAGACATTAGCTGTATTGTGCTGTCAGGTAAAGATGGTGGGGCCATTGCGTCGATTTTGAATGATAGCGATATAGAAATCCGTGTCCCCTCGCAGTCGACTGCACGTATTCAAGAAGTACATTTACTGATAAATCACTGTTTTTGTGATTTGATCGACCAGCAACTGTTTGGCGGTGTGTGATGATGCGTAAAGTTCTCGTTATATTGCTGCTTTATTGGGGGATTGGCGGGTGTGCGAGGACGGTTACACCCGAGGTGCAAGCCAATCTACCCAATTTGTATGATCGACGCCCAGGTGTGGTGGCGTTAAAAGATGAGCAAATAGAAATTAATGCGCGTAGTCTCTTAAATGCAGATGAAAATCTTGCGCTGCATAGTCATGTGAATGTGCATGCGTTTAATGGCAAAATTTTGGTCACTGGAGAAGTCAGTGATGAGCAACAGCACCAAGCGCTGATTGAGCAATTGCGTAATCTTCCCGAGGTGACGCAAGTCAATGATGAATTGGATGTGAGTACGGTTTTAGATCCTAGTGTATATCTCTTGGATAGTACGATTACTAATCGCGTGCGTACTGAATTAGATAAAATTACCGAGCCTAACGGTTTTAATCCTAACAATATTAAAGTGATCACTGAAGCTGGCGTGGTGTATTTATTAGGGTTGGTATACCGCGATGAAGCCGATGTCGTGACCCGTGTTACCCAGCAAGTAGAAGGCGTGCAGCAGGTCGTCAAGTTGTTTGAATACTTCAAAGAAAATAATTAATCGCCAAAGTCATTTTGCAGATTCTTCCTGCTCCACACCTATCCCATAGTTTGTTATATCAGTCTATCTAAACTGTTGCTTTGTCTGCTCATCGCTTACTGAAGGGAGCCCTTAATAAGCATATTTATCCCATCCCAACTTGCTGGAGCTTCAAAAATCAGCAAAAGTGAACTATGGTTATCAACTTATATTAAAAGTATTACTGCACGTGGCAGAGGATTGGTTGTTCGCCACTCAAGTCTTGCATACTTAGTGCGCTTAATTTATGGGGAGATGCTATGGATATTGCTGAGTTACTAGAGTTTTCGGTTAAAAATAATGCGTCAGATTTGCATTTGTCGGCCGGGTTACCGCCGATGATTCGTGTGGATGGTGATATTCGCAGAATCAATGTCCCGCCTTTAGCACATAAAGAAGTGCATGCGTTGATTTATGACATTATGAATGACAAGCAACGGCGTGATTACGAAGAGTTCTTTGAAACCGATTTTTCGTTTGCTTTGCCAGGGGTAGCGCGTTTCCGGGTAAACGCTTTCAATCAAGAGCGCGGTGCCGCCGCGGTATTTCGTACAATTCCGTCAAAAGTATTAACGCTAGAAGAACTTAAGGCCCCGCGTTTTTTTGAAGAATTGACTAAAAAGCCGCGAGGGTTGATTTTAGTCACGGGGCCCACGGGTTCCGGTAAGTCTACGACCTTGGCGGCGATGATTAATCATATCAATGCCAATGATTATGCTCATATATTGACGGTCGAAGATCCGATCGAGTTTGTGCACGAAAGCCAAAAATCACTGATCAACCAACGCGAAGTCCATCGAGATACCCAAAGCTTTAACGCGGCGTTGCGTTCAGCCCTGCGTGAAGACCCAGATGTGATTTTGGTGGGGGAGATGCGGGATTTGGAGACCATCCGTTTGGCTTTAACAGCCGCGGAAACTGGACATTTAGTGTTTGGAACCTTGCATACCACGTCGGCCGCAAAAACCATAGACCGTATTATTGATGTCTTCCCGGCAGCTGAAAAAGATATGATTCGTTCGATGTTATCCGAGTCCTTACAAGCGGTCATTTCGCAAACGTTGTTGAAAAAGATTGGCGGTGGACGTATCGCCGCCCATGAAATTATGGTGGGGACTGCGGCGATTCGGAATTTGATACGCGAGGCCAAAGTTGCTCAAATGTACTCGGCGATTCAAACTGGGCGTAAAGAAGGCATGCAGACCTTGGATCAAAACCTGAAAGAGCAGGTCGATGCGGGCTTAATTACCGCTAAGATGGCGATGGTGAAAGCGGTTAATAAAGACATGTTCCGTTAGAGGGCACTATGACTGTTATGGATTATAAATTCGAAGCCGGGAGGCTGGCGGTGTGGGATACGCTAAACCGAATTAACGCACACCTACAGTCATCCGCTGATGTTGTGCTGATTTTTTGCTGAAGTTGGAGTAGTTATGGACTTTAAAGCATTGCTTTCCTTAATGGTACAAGAAAAAGCCTCGGACCTGTTTATCACTGCAGGCCGACCTCCCACCATTAAGGTGAATGGTAAGTTAGTGGATTTATCCAAAACCAAACTTACCGAGGAACAAGCCATGCAAATTGTCTTAGGTATAATGACCCAACGCCAACGCGATGAGTTTGATAATACCAAAGAATGTCAATTTGCGATCAGTGTTTCTGGATTGGGGCGTTTTCGGGTCAGTGCCTTTACCCAGCGGGATGCTGCGGGCATGGTCTTACGACGCATAGAAACCCATATCCCCGAGCCAGAAGCCATTAACTTACCACCCACCTTGAAACAACTATTCATGCAAAAGCGTGGCTTGATTTTATTTGTGGGGGCCACTGGCACGGGGAAATCAACGTCATTAGCGTCGTTAATTAAATATCGCAATCAGAATAGTACTGGGCACATTATCACCATAGAAGATCCGATCGAATATATGCATTCGCATTTGGGATGTATCGTGACGCAACGGGAAGTGGGGATGGATACCGAGTCCTACGAAGTGGCGTTAAAAAATACCTTACGCCAAGCGCCCGATGTGATTTTAATTGGTGAGGTGCGTACGCGGGAGACCATGCAACATGCGGTGACTTTTGCCGAGACGGGACATTTATGTGTGACGACCCTGCATGCCAATAATGCCAATCAGGCAATTGATCGTATTCTGCATTTTTTTCCAGAAGATATGCATAGCCAATTATTTATGGATTTATCACTTAATCTGCGCGGTATTGTCGCCCAGCAGCTGATTGCGCGCACGGATGGTAAGGGCCGCTATCCAGCGTTTGAAATATTAATCAATACGCCGCTAGTGTCAGATTTGATTCGTAAAGGGGAAGTGCATAAACTCAAAGAGTTAATGAAAAACTCGCGCGAGCATGGCATGCAAACCTTTGATCAGGCCTTATATGATTTGTATAGTGCCGGGAAAATAGGCTATGAAGATGCCTTGAATTCTGCAGATTCACAAAATGAAGTGCGCTTGATGGTGAAATTAGGGCGCGATCATGCAGATGTTTCAGAGAAACTGGATATTAGTTACGCCGACGAAAAAGGTAAAAGCATTTATTAAGCTGGCAGCCTGTGTGACTAAATGCGATACTGTCTAATTGGGGATAGGTACGAAATCTCCAGCGAAGATATTGCCGCCAGCAGGCATTTATCGCGGCAATGATTGACTTTGATGATGAGGATTTGACGTGTCTAAACTTATTGCTGGGCTGCAACCATCGCCGCGACGTCGCTTTCTTAAGCAACTGCTGTCTTTGGCTGCGGTGGCAATTTCAAACTATGCGCCATCGAGCCTTGCTAATTCAAATTTAGCTCCCATGCGCCCGCCAGATAGCCTAAGCGGGCCAGTCTTTGATCTACAGATCACCGAAATTGACGTTAATCTTACCGGGAACGAACGGCGAGCGATTGCGGTCAATGGCTCGATTCCAGGGCCGACTTTGCGCTGGCGCGAAGGTGAGGACATCACAATCCGAGTGACGAATCACCTCGATGTGCAAACCTCAATACACTGGCATGGCATTATTCTGCCCTACGTTATGGATGGTGCTCCGGGCATTAGTTTTGCTGGCATTGAACCTGGCGAAACATTTACCTATCGTTTTAAGGTGACTCAAGCAGGCACCTATTGGTATCACTCGCATTCTGGCATGCAGGAGCAATTAGGATTATACGGGGCGATTATTATTGATCCTCTCACAGAAGTTATTCACGCTGAGCAAGATTACGTGGTGCAATTATCGGATTGGACGGATGAGCATCCAGATAATGTGTTTGCAAAGCTGAAACAGCAAAGCGATTATTACAATTTTAATCAGCCCACGGTGGTGGATTTTATTCAGGATGTGCTGCAAGAGGGGTGGGCCGAGGCCTTCGATAAACGTAGCATGTGGAATAGCATGCGCATGAGTATGACGGATTTGGCGGATATTTCGGCGTATACCTATACCTATTTGATCAATGGTCGGCCGCCTCAGCAAGCGTGGTCGGCGGTATTTCATCCAGGACAATGTCTTCGCTTACGTTTGATCAATTCAGGGGCACAAAGTATTTTTGATGTGCGCATTCCAGGTTTACAAATGACTGTGGTGCAGGCGGATGGACAAGCTGTGCACCCGGTCAGCGTCGATGAAATTCGTTTAGGCGTAGCTGAAACTTACGATGTGCTGATTACGCCGACCCAGCCTGCTTACACCTTGTTCGCGCAGGCCATGGATAGAACTGGCTTTGCCTGCGCTGCAATTACCAGTCGCCCGGGATTATTTGCCGCCGTGCCAGCATTAGATAACGCTGAACCATTAAGCATGCTAGATATGATGGGTGATATGGGCGGGATGACTGAGCACATGCAGCACATGCAGCATGCCGGAATGCAGCATCACGCTGCAGCGCCTGCGACATCGCAGGTGCGTCATGCCTACACAGAATTTGGACCAGGGGTCGATATGCTGGTTGAGACGCCGCGTAGCAATCTGGACGATCCAGGCATCGGTTTGCGCCAAAACGGGCGTAAAGTTTTGACTTATGCAGACTTGCGTAGTGTCGCTGGCATTGTAGATAGCCGTTTACCGGAGCGGGAACTAGAATTACATCTTACCGGGAATATGGAACGTTATTCTTGGTCATTTGATGGCGTGGTCTATCAGGATGCGAGTCCGATTCACTTCAAACACGGTGAACGTATTCGTATCATCTTAGTAAACGATACCATGATGACCCATCCGGTGCATTTGCATGGCATGTGGAGTGACTTAGAAGTGGATGGCGGTGGAGCGCAAGTACGCAAACATACCCTGAGTGTACAACCCGCACAACGCATTAGTTTTTTGGTCACTGCCGATGCGCTAGGGCGTTGGCCCTGGCATTGTCATCTTTTTTATCATATGCATGCGGGCATGATGCGTGAAGTGGTTGTGGCTTAAGATGCAACACATGCAACTGTATACTGGTTTGTTAAGCATGAGTCTGTGTTTGGGCGTGACTGAGGTGCGTGCCGCATCTACTCACGAGCATCAGCATGCGCATGAACATACCATGCCACAACAGTCTTCGCCAGCTGTGGCACGGCCTAAAGCTACACACGATCATAGCCATATGCAGCATCAGTCGGAGCATGTCGCCCCAGCGCCGCTATCGACGACTTCTAGCGAGAGCCTGCGTGATCCACATGCCGCTGCCGACGGTTTTGCCCCTAATGTGCTAGGGCATAACGATATGCATGAGCATGCTTTGGCTACCGTGATTGCTGATCGCCTAGAAAGTGTGACTGCGCAGGAAGCCACGTATTTAACCTACGATTGGCAGGCGTCTTATGGCTATACATTTGATAAATTGCTGCTGCGGGCAGAGGGTCAAATCGCTGCCGGACAATTTCAAGAGGCACGCAATGAATTACTCTGGTCACATGCCATCAGTGCATTTTGGGATACCCAATTGGGTGTACGCTATGATAGTGGCAAAGGTACGGATCGTAGCTGGCTTGCAATGGGTATCCAAGGCTTGGCGCCTTACTGGATTTATGTCGAGGCCACGTTTTATGTGAATACCCAGGGTCGCACCGCATTTCGTCTCGAAACCGAATATGATCTATTAATCACCCAGAAATTGATATTACAACCGCGGGTAGAACTAAATTTTTATAGCTCAGCTGACGCCAGTCGAGCGATCACGAGTGGCTTATCAAATGTCGAAGCAGGTCTGCGGCTACGTTACGAAATCCTCCGTGAAATCGCACCTTATGTGGGGCTGGAATGGGCGGGGCGATTAGGCGCAAATACCCGCGAATTTCAGGAGCAAAATCCTGCGAGCGATGAGTACCGTTTGGTGGCAGGGGTACATTTTTGGTATTAATTGCACTCGCAAGCAGCCTTTAGAACAAACTATAAATCGAGAAATATTGATGGAAG
>SXIZ01000157.1 GCA_005779525.1 Methylococcaceae bacterium | reverse complement strand
CATCGCCAGTTGGTTAGTCGGTAACAGTTTGCTCCCGGATGCCCTAGGCTTAAGTAGCCAACAATTTCAACAGTTATTGGAGGAAAAATTTCCTGGTTTTTATGTGAGCAGCTTTGCCCCCTCTGGCTATACGGCTGATTTTAGTCGCATGCAAGAAAAGCAGGATCTGGAAAAACTGTTGGGGCAACATTGTGTTACCCACGATTTGGCGCCGGAGTATTGGATCACTATTCTAGTCGCTGCCTGTCTAGGTAACGATCATTTATGGCAAGATTTGGGTTTATGGAGTCGCGACGATTTGACCGCTCTCCTCAAATACAACTTTCCAAGCCTCGCAAGCTTAAACTGCCATGATATGAAGTGGAAGAAATTTATCTACAAAATGCTATGCGATGCAGAAGGCATCTATGTCTGCCGCGCACCATCATGTGAGTTCTGTCAAGATTATCTGAATTGCTATGGCGATGAAGATTGAATTGCGGTTTAGCTAAACGAGCACTGCAACTTAATTTTGCCTGCGCGACATGCGTGAAGCACGGTCGTCCGATTCAAGTTGTTCGCGTTTATTTTCTAAATGCGCTTCGGCGCTACTGAATTTAGCACAGACTTTTTGCAGACTTTCAGTTTGTTGGTGTAAACCTTCCCAGACTTGGCGTTTACGGGTTTCTTCAGCCAGACATTGCTGTACGGTTTTGACTTGCCCAGCTATCGCTATATCCAACTTATCAATAAAACTTCTAAATTCCAATAAGGTCTGAATTCCGATGCCAGCCCCGGAACGGGTTGAAAATTTATCGATATATTCTTGGCGATACTGTTTTAAATGCTCTAATTGTTGTTCCGCTAACTGCCGTTTTTGTTGATACTCTACCAAGGCGGTCAGCGAATTTTGTTCGTGTTTTGCTTTAATATCCACTATCAGTTGAATACGTTGTGACTTTTTCATGGTTTATCCCGCCTATACGCCGAGTAAGCGTTCTAATTCGGACATGCTGCGCTCAATATCGACGGCTTCATTCATACTTTGCTGTAAAAAATCCAGAATTTTAGGATGGCGTTCTATGGCTTGATCGATCCGCGGATCTGCACCGCGCTGGTAAGCGCCGACACTGATTAAATCGCGGTTTTGCTGATACAGCGAATATAAGCGCCGTAATTCACGCGCCATCTGCATATGCCGTGTGTCCACAATATCAGGCATCACCCGACTGATCGAAGCTTCGATATCAATCGCCGGAAAATGCCCCGCTTCAGCTAATGTCCGAGATAGCACTACATGCCCATCTAATACGCCGCGAGCGGCATCCGCGATGGGGTCATTGTTATCATCACCTTCAGTTAACACGGTATAAAAGGCGGTGATCGAGCCGCCACCGACATCACCATTGCCCGCGCGTTCTACCAAATGCGGTAACTTTGCAAATACCGAAGGGGGATACCCTTTGGTGGCCGGAGGCTCATCAATTGCCAACGCAATTTCGCGATGCGCTTGGGCATAACGGGTCAAAGAATCCATCAGCAATAACACATCCAAACCTTGATCACGAAAATATTCGGCAATACTGGTTGACAGCAGTGCACCGTGCGCACGCATTAACGGCGGATAATCCGCAGGCGTCGCCACCACTACGGCGCGGCGCATGCCCTCCTCGCCTAAGATTTTCTGTACGAATTCGTTAACCTCACGTCCCCGCTCGCCGATCAAACCAACTACGACGACATCGGCGGTTGTAAAACGGGTCATCATCCCTAATAGCACACTTTTACCCACGCCCGTGCCGGCAAATAGCCCCATACGCTGCCCACGACCGACACATAAAATAGAGTTTATCGCCCGCACCCCGACGTCTAAAGGTTCACGAATGGGTTTACGGGATAAGGGATTAATTTGCACACCCGTTAAAGAAACTTTGCTATCGGTACGCAATGGACCTTTGCTGTCTAAGGGTTTGCCCGCACCATCAATCACTCGACCCAATAAGCCAAAGCCGACCCGCGCTAAACTACTTGAGCCCAAAGGTACTACGCGGCAACCAGGCTCAAGCCCATGAGTCTCGCCTGTGGGCATCAAGAAAATCCGATCCCCCGCAAAGCCAACCACCTCCGCTTCTATGCTGCCTCCGCGTTTTAATTCTACGTTGCAGCGAGAACCAATTGCTGCGCGACAACCCACGGCTTCTAAAGTCAGGCCGACCATACGCGATAATTTGCCTTCAACAATTAATTCCGGTTGTTCGACTAGGCGAGCCGCATAGGGTTGCAGTCGTTTCACCCAATTGGCACTGCGATCAATCTCGGGAATCATATTCGTCCTCAGATGCGGACATGGCTGGGTGACGCGGCGGCAGAGAGTCCAAATCTGCATCGACTAACGCTTCTAACTCTTCCTCTTCAGCAGTAGTGACATCCGTTTCAACTTCCGCTTCAAACACTTCTTCGACGCCATTATCCGCCTCGCGCTCACCGCCCAATACCATGCTGATGACGCTCGCGAGACGTTTCTCCACGGTTGCATCCACATAGGAGACATCAGTGATAACTTTACAGCCGCCTTGGGTAATCAATGGATTTTCAACAATATTCCAGGCAGTGATGGTATGGGTTAACGCCAATGCGGACTTGACCAAATCGGCATCGGCAGGATGTAAATGTAAGGAAATATTTTGTGCCGCCACCGGTAACACATTCACCGCAGCACGCACGACGGCAATCACTTCACCAGGATCTTGTTTCAATTCCCGACGTACTAGATGTGTAGCAATGGCAATCGCCAAATCCACTAATTGCTTTTCTACCTTGGCATCTAATTTTTTAAACGGCTCATTTAAAGCATCCATCAGACTGGCAAATTGTGCAGCCTGCTGTTTTTGCAGTTCACGGGTTTCATGCTGCCCGATGGCCGTGGCTTCTTCATAGCCTTGCGCATGCCCCTGTTGGTGTCCTTCTTGAAACCCTTGGTTATAGCCATTTTCTTGACCACTGGCGAGACCTTCATTATAGCCAGTGGCATGTCCTGCAGCATATCCCTCCGCATGTCCTGCGGTATGTCCTTCAGCATGGCCCTGCGCATAGGCTTCTTCGTAAGCCTGCTTTTGCATAGCCTCAACTTCTTCAACCGTTAAGCTGGGGACTTGTTCTATTTCTTCGAGTTGTTCCTGATTTATAGAGCCATGTGTGTCGAATAAACCTGGGGTTTCCCAGATACTGAGATGCATTAATTCATCAGTGGTAAACTTCGACGACTTAGACAAGTTCATCACCTCCTCCACCTAAGACGATTTCACCCGCATCTGCCATACGTTTGGCAATCGCTAAGATTTCTTTTTGCGCAGTTTCAACATCACTCAGTTTAGCCGGAGCAGAAGCCTCTAAGTCATCACGCAGCATTTCGGCAGCACGTTTTGACATATTGGAAAAGATTTTTTCTTTAACGGTATCGTCCACACCTCGTAAAGCCAAGAGCAATTGGTCGGTAGAAACTTCACGCAACAAGGTTTGAATACCACGGTTATCGATATTAACCAAATCTTCAAACACAAACATTTTGTCTTGAATTTGTTGCGCCAGCGCTGCACTGGTCTGCACAATTTCATCCATCAAGGTATCGTTGATGCTACTATCCAGGAAGTTCAAGATATTCGCTACGGTATCAATACCACCGAGACTGGAAGCTTTGGAACTTTCACTGCCTGAGAGTTGTTTTTCCATAATCTCATCCAGCTCACGTAACGCTGCAGGCTGCACACTTTCCAGGGTTGCGATCCGCATAATTAAATCTGCATGGGTATTTGGCGGGAGGAAACTTAAAACTTGCGCCGCTTGATCGGCATCTAATAACGACAAAATAATCGCTACGATTTGCGGATGCTCTAAGCGAATTAAATCCGCAATCGAGCGCGAATCCATCCATTTCAATTGCTCTATCCCTTTACTATTTGCTCCCAAGAGGATTCGGTCAATAATATTGCCCGCTTTATCTGCACCTAAGGCCGTTGTCAGCATATTGCGGATATATTCATCCGAATCCATGCCTAAGGTGGTAAAGCTTTTGACTTGCGAGATAAATTCCTCAAGCACCACATCCACCATTTCTGGCGTGATGTTTTTCAATGTTGCCATGGTTGACCCAATCAGTTGCACTTCCTTGGGTCCCATATGTTTGAGAATTGCCGCGGCTCGGTCTTGACCTAACGCCAAAAGCAGCAACGAGGCACGCTCACTTTGATTTAAGCCGATTTCAGTTGTCATTGCTTTGTATCCATTGCTTCACTACCCGCGCGGCGAGTGCAGGATTATCGTTGACCAATTTACGCACATGGGCGAGACGTTTTGCATAGCTAGGCTCTTGAAGTTTATTCGCATCGCTGCTCTGAACTGTTGAAGCTGGCTTTATATTCGGGGATTGTTTAACCTTTTCCATCATCTTGGATCCATAATTTAACAACTAAAGCGACTAATTTAGGGTCTTCATCAACTAACTTACGTACATATTCCAAACGTTTTTCATAACTTTGCGGCGATTCTAACAAGAGCAAATCTTCAACTTCTTGCGTTAAGGCTAATTGTTCCTCCTCTGCTTCCTCCTCGGCGGCGGGTTCTTCGGGTTCTGCAATAGGCACAGCAACAGGATTTCCATTCTCATCAAATTTTACCACCCCACCAATAGCCGCGGCCGCGGCCTCGGCAGCCGCTAAGGCCGCAGCTTTCTGTTCTTCCTCACTACGAGCGACTAAGCCACGCATCGTAGGACGTAGCACGCCAAACACTAAGAATAGCACGACTAAAGCGGCCATGACTTGCTTCATGGCGTCCATAAACCACGGTTGATCCCAAACCGCTGATGTGACAGCACCTTGATCATCAATCACTCTAAATGCGGCATTGGTCACCGTCACTTGATCACCACGGCTGGCACTGAAACCTACAGCTTGTTTGACCAAATCGGTAAAGCGGAGAATTTCTTCTTGCGAGTAGGGCTGACTGACCCAAGTATCGCCTTGCTTGATCTGCCGATTATCTACCACCACCGCCACAGATAAACGTCGCAATTCTACGGCAGGCATTTTGGTGTGGGTAATAGTTTTGTCTAATTCATAATTGCGGGTTGCCCCTTTGCTCTCAGTCACCGGAACGGGTTTATCCGAACCACTACCCACAGCAAGTTCCGGTGCGACCCCAGCGGGTGGAGGTTGATTGGACAAGGCACCAGGCACCCCTTGCACCGGATTATTGATACTTTTTTCTTCGTTAACTTGTTCACTGCGTAACGCAGGGAGATCCGGGTTAAACAATTCCTGAGTTTTCTCGGTCATCGTGAAGTCGACATCCGCCGAAACCTGCGCACTCATCCCATCGTTGCCGACGATAGGTGACAAGATATTACCTATGCGTTCAATCAGATGATCTTCAATGTTTTTCTTATATTCAAATTGTTTATTGGTGACATTGCTCATCTCACTTTCAGCATCAGGCTTTTTATTGAGAAAGCGCCCCAATTGATCCACAACTGTGACTTGCTCGGGTTCTAACAAAGGGACACTTGAGGCTACCAGATGCACAATAGAATCCACCTGACTTTTGTCTAAGGCAGTCCCTTTCGCCATAGTGACGGTGACGGAAGCACTGGGCTTTTTGTGTTCACGGACAAAGACTGATTGCTTAGGCGCGGCAATTAAAACTTTAGCACCTTGTACATTTTGGATAGCCATAATGGTACGTGCAATTTCACCTTCTAAGGCCCGTTGAAATCTGACTTGCTCGACGCCTTTGCTGGTTCCAAAGCCCTGCTCTTTATCCAACAAGGCATAACCACCACCTTCTTCGATGGCTTTCTTTTCAATTTTAGGTAAGCCTTGCGAGGCTAATTGCATTTTGAGCTCGCGTACTTTCTCGGGAGCCACCAAAATGGCCCCAGAACGGTCATCGATTTTATAATCGATACCGCTTTTTTTAAGTACCTCCAAAATTTCAGCAGAATTGGTTTCGTTTAGGCTGGTAAACAAGACATCGTAGGTAGGTTTTTGCGACCATAAAACCACTGCCACCCCAATAGCAACGCTTAAGGCGAGTCCAAGCATCAACCCAAACTGTCTAATGGAGGTCAGCTTGGACAATTCTCTTAACGCCGGATGCAACTTAGCCCCTACCTGTTCAGGTAGCTGTGTTGCTTCACTTGGAATAATGTCTTGTTCGCTCATGTTAGTATTTTACAGTTACTGCGCTTCTAACGTTTAGGCAACTTTGAGGGTAAGGGAATATGTATAGTATAGATGCAAATTCCGCGCTTTCTGAAATGCAGCATTAGGTTGCCCGTGTTTTTTTGTTATGCACTTAGCGTGGATTAGTTTTAAAGTTTACATTGGCATATTCATGACGTCTTTATAGGCATCAACTAATTTATTACGTACCTGTAACATCGCCTGAAACGAAACATCCGCTTTTTGGGAAGCAATCATCACTTCCGCCAAACTGACATTGGTATCCCCAATTTCAAAATCGCGTGACAATTTTCCGGCGGTTTGTTGCATTTCATTAACCGATTCAATCGACTGTTTTAACATACTGGCAAAATCACTATTATCAGCAGAAGTCACCGGGGCCGCGGGTTTATTTTGGGCCTCGATACTCATGCTGCGCATTTGCGCTAAAATTTGGTCTATATTCATGGTGCTCATGGGTGTACCTCTATCGTTTTAATATAAGCAAGCATATTTCAAGCCAAATTTAACTGGGTAAGCTAATACCCGCTTCACGCATCCGCGCGATCTTGTAGCGCAGGGTTCTATCACTGATTCCTAGCTGTTTTGCGGTCATTTTGCGGCTACCTTGATTATCATGCAAGGTTTGTAAAATCATTTGTTCCTCCACATGACGCACGCCAGCGTCAAGATGACCCCCTGCATCTAACGGTAATTTGACGCTTTCCTGCAGCAAAGCGTCATAATCATAACTATTAGCATAATTCAGAGCTGGGGACGGAGGTATCACGGGTAAAATCGAAGCATTAGTTTCTAAAATCAAATCCTCAGCAGTGATTTTGCCGTTTTCATGCAAAATCAGCGCACGTTGCAACACATTTTCCAGCTCGCGCACATTGCCCTGCCAAGCATAACTCATCAGCTTATCAATAGCGGCCGGAGTAAATGTCGGTAGTTTTTTGCCACTCTCAGCATGACGTTGCAATAAATCTTGGGCTAGGGGCAAAATATCGCCTGTGCGTTGTCGTAACGGCGGAATTTCGATGGGAAATACGCTTAAGCGATAGTACAAGTCCTCACGAAAACGCCCTGCTTCCACCTCTGCTTTCAATTTACGATTGGTAGTCGCCAAAATTCTGACGTTGAGTACAATTTTACGCTGACTTCCTAAGCGCTCTACTTCGCGCTCCTGCAAAACCCGTAATAATTTTGCTTGTAACTGTAAGTCCATTTCGGAAACCTCATCTAAAAGCAAGGTTCCACCTTGTGCTTGTTCAAATTTTCCAGGCATACTCTGTACAGCGCCAGTAAACGCACCTTTTTCATAGCCAAAGAGCATGGCTTCCAACATATTTTCTGGAATAGCCGCACAATTTAGAGCCACAAAGGGTCCTTTGTGGTACAGAGAATGTCGATGAATATATTGAGCGACCACTTCTTTGCCACAACCACTTTCGCCTTGCAGCAATACGGTGACCTCGGTTTTCGCTACGCGAGCAATCATGGCATACAGTTTTTGCATTCCTACATCCTGAACAATTTGATCGTTGGCCGCTGGAAGGCCTGCTTTGATAAAGCTGTTGACTTTGTCTACCAGCACTTGGGCTTCAAAGGGTTTAATCAAATAATCGACTGCACCAACTTGCATAGCCGCGACCGCTTTAGGAATCGTGCCGTAAGCCGTCATCAACAGCACAGGCGTTTGGATTTTATGTCCTTGAATATTTTGCAGTAATTCCAAACCGTCCATCACAGGCATGTGCACATCACTGACGACTAGTCGAAATTGATGTTTGTGCATTTTACTCAAGGCTTCGGTACCATTAGCAGCCGTAATCACTTGAAAACCTTCGATTTCTAAGGTATCACTCAATGCCTCACGCAAGGCGAGGTCATCTTCAACAATTAACACATCATATTGTGGCATGACTCACCTCCACTCACAGGAAAAACTTGGGCTGAAAAATGACTGGCTAAGGGATGTTGTAAGTCAGACGTCAACGGTAAAAATATGGAAAACTCTGTGCCTTCACCTTTAGCGGATGTGCACTGAATTTCTCCCCCATGGGCTTTGATCACACTGGCAACAACCGCAAGCCCCAAGCCCATGCCATTGACTTTGGTGGTAAAAAACGGCTCAAATATTTTTTGTTGCGCCTCGCTTTCCATCCCCATGCCATCGTCCTGGATGGAAACCAGCAAACCACACTCCACAGGTAAAATACGCAATTTAATGCTTCCTCCACCAATGACAGCATCAATAGCATTTTTCAATAAATTCATCAGTGCGCCTTGTAAAGCATCCAAATTGCCGCAAACCTCATCCTCTAACGCATAATTCTCAATTGAAAATTCTATTAAGCCACTTAAGGTATAGTCCGCCATGACGTCTTGTAAACGCGCAAGTAGGAGACTCAACGAAAAGCTTTCCATTTCTAAACGCCCCTCTTTCGCAAATAACAGCATATCGTTAACCTGCCGATCTAAATGATGCAAGCGTTCTAAAATTTTGGCGGCAAAAACTTGCCGTTTGCCTTCTTGCACGGCAGGTTTGCCCAATTGGGACGCATATAAAATCGCTGTCGATAAGGGAGTGCGCACTTGGTGGGCCATCGACGCCATCATTTCCCCCATTGCAGAAAGTTGTTGTTGCCGACTCAACAAATCCTGTAAAGATCGTAACTCACTGACATCGGAGAGCAGCAGCAACTGCCCCCCTTGGGCCAAGCCGTTGCGTGTTAGGCTGACTAACTTGCCGTTGGCTAACAGCCATTCATGCGGATTATTGGGCACAGCTGTGAGTCTCTTGTTTTTTAAATGCTGCCAAGATTGCTGTAGCAAAGGTTCCCCTAAAAACTCGACTGCCACGGGATTACAGTCCACGACCAGTTCATCATCATTCAGAACTAAGACCGCGGCCGGGAGGGCGGCAAGAATTGACTGTAAACGCGCTGCTAACTTTTCTTTTTCCATTAGGGTTTTAAGCCGTTCACTTCGCGCTGCGGCTAGCTCTTGCGTGAGTTTTGCTACCTGCTCTTCCAAAAGCCTATAAGAATCAACCAAATTTTGCGATAACTGGTTGAAGGTATGAAAGGCATCGGTGAGTTGTTCAGTTTTCATTTGGATGTCTAAAGTGTGCATAAATAAACGCCATGCAAAGTTGTTTATTAAGCATTCAGCAAAAAACAAACCAAAAAAAATAAAATATTTACAAACAATACCTTAAGAAAAATAATTTCAAGCTCGCGCCCTGCAATCTCGAAATTTTGCCGTTATCGTTGACGCTAAGCAGGGATTTAGGCAGTTTGCGCAGAGTGGGTGCGTTTGACAACAACCCAACCCACTGAGGTTAGGTTGCCAAGTACATTGGGAATCAGCTACGGCAGCCTTGACGAACTGCCGTAGTTAGAACAGAGACAATTAATGACGACTTTCCGCAGGGGTGGCATCTGCAATGATATCCAAATCTCCCCACCCTAAACGGCGATGAAACATTTCGAGTAATATGGTCCAACATTGCAACGCCAACGCTGGGTCGTAGCGATGCCCTTCATCACGCATAAAGGCATGCTGGCCATTGACTTCATGCCAAGTAAATCGAGTGCCAACTTCTTCCAAACGCGCTTTAACCAAATTGCGCCCTTCAAGTGGAACATGCGGGTCCTGCCGTCCCCAAATCATCAACAACTCACCTTTTATCTCAGGTGCACGTTCCAACGAATTGTCATTCATGCCCAGACCGAGACTTTTTTTATGGATATCGGTGGCGTAAAAACAGGTGGTTGCTAACACCTCAGGATTCATTGCCGCGCGGAAGGCCAAATGCCCGCCGATACAAATCCCCATCACCCCGAGCCGACCTGTGCAGTCTTCCCGCGATTTCAAATAGGCGAGCACTGCACGCGCATCACTATCGTAAGCCGAAACTTCTTTGGTAATTTTATGTGCATTCCCCCGCTGCGTTCCTTCCTCATCGTAAGCCAGCACGGTGCCAGCGGGCTCAAGTTCATGGTAAATTTCTGGGCAAGCCACAATAAAGCCATGACCTGCTAACATCGCGGCCGTTCGCCGAATGGGGCCAGTCACCTGAAATATCTCCGAAAACATCAGTATCCCCGGATATTTTCCGGGAGCCGCCGGGCGAAAAATATGGGCGCGCATATCGCCTGTTGGAGTTTGAATATCAGCAACTTCACTATCTTTAATAAGCATTTGGATTTTCCTTGTATGGACGCAGTTAAAAGGTGTCAAACCCTAAATTCAAAAGTTAAATTTAAAAATCGCTAATAAAATTTTTTAATTACAAATCAAAACTTTAACTTAAAAATATTTCATTAAAATCGAAAAAAACCTTCACTCTTATCGCCTTTGCATCATATGTCATCACTGCTATAGAGTCAAATGCGTTACGCCGCCTGTTAACTGCCAGCTTACTCGCAAATGTTAGATTACATTGAGTTTATATAACTAATTGAATAATATAAAATATTACTTAAACTAGCCAATTTCATCTAGCCAAAAGTAAAAATTTTTGTGAAATAGTTCACAACTTTTGCCAGAATTTTAGGCATAATATCCCTGACAACGATGCACGTAGCATCCAGTCAAAAATTAGTCGTTTTTATCTGTCTACACATCGTTGTTTCCCAATCCTATCAATTTGAACTACCTAATGTTTTAACTTGGAGTTTAGTTATGAACAGTTTTGTTTTGAGCGTCAGAAATCAAAAGAACAATTCTTTTGGTCGCGCTTTGGGTAAGCCATCTTATCTAGAAGTACCGGAAAATCAGAATGCGCCTTTGCCTAGCCATAGACTCGCTCGAGATCAGTGGTTCCAAGCCATTATCAACCTCGCTACCCCGTCCCAAGAGGTTAACGCCCCTAGTCTAGATATTGTTTTTTTTGTACACGGTTATAACACTTCTCCAGATGAAGCGTTACACCGCCAACGAAAAATTCAAACCGAACTGAGACAGCGTGGCCTACCCTGCCTAGTCGTGGGTTTTGATTGGCCGTCTGCCGAGCAAATTGCCATGTATTTGTATGATCGTAGCGAGGCGCAACATGCCGCCTTAAGCTTAGTGAACGCAGGTATCATTCCGTTTGCGCTCTATAACCGTGCAAGGACTTGTAGCGTAAATATCCATATCATGGCCCATTCCATGGGAGGATTTGTGGTTCGAGAGGCTTTTCGGGCATCAGATAAAAGTCGCTCTACCAAAGTCCCCAGCGATTGGCGCGTTAGCCAGTTGGTACTGTTTGCTGCAGATATTTCCTCGAGTAGCTTTCAACTTGGGAACCCAGAAATGTTGCCTGTTTTTGAACATTGTGGCCGCTTAACCAATTATTTTAGTGGCTATGATCAAGCACTTGCCGCATCAAATTTAAAGCATTTAGATGTGGATTCTCGAGTCGGCAGAGTGGGTATGCCTACTGAAACGCCAGGATTGACCAAAGCATTGGATGTCGACTGCGGACCTCGCTATATTGCCGCACATAATGTTTTGTTAGATATCGCGCAATCACATGCCTGGTATTTTAGTGACCCTGTATGGTATGACGATCTTGCGCATACGCTTCAAGGGGGGGTCGATAGAAATCTAATCCCGACGCGCACTAAAATTGGTGAAAATGATTTTGTGTTAAACAAATCGCAAATACTAGTCTAAAGCCAGTCACACGCTTACTATTACCACTAAAGTAAGTTATTAAGTAATTCCAGCCAGCTTGGGCAACACTAAAGTTGCCCATAACACTGAACTAACTGCTAGCTAACGCGCTAACATATTTTGTTATCTTATTAATTTTGACAACAATTTCAATGTGTTTACGATACAAGTAACATAAAGCAAACTAAGTAGTAATTATTTCTATAGCGCAATTTCCCAAATAATTAATCTTTGCGTTATGCATTAGATTGGGGTAACATTTCTCGAAATTATTATCAAACGCTCAAAAAGTCTTTTTATTTCAAGATAATCAATGATTTTTCAATATTTCGCTTATCCTCGTTTTTTACATGGAGCACGCTGTAGTCAATCCACTCAAGTAAATTTAATTTAACTCAGTACCCCCGAAATCAAGGTATCTAGGTTTTAATTTAATTCAGGAAAGCGCCCTTAAAGATAATTGCTAGGTAATGTGAGAAAAATGGAAGCAGATATTAATAGTTTGCAGGATTATATACGGATTTTTAAACGCTTTAAAAATCAAATCTCGTGGATAACACTTTCGATATTTTTACTGGCTATTGTGATTGCGCTTGCTTTGCCTGCAATCTACAAATCTACTGCCAAAATTCTAATTGAGCAACAAGAAATACCTGAAGAATTAGTGCGCTCAACGATCACGAGTTTTGCCGATCAACGCATACAGGTAATTAGCCAGCGAGTCATGAATTCTGAAAATATGACCGCAATCATCAACAAATTCAATCTATTTGAAAAAGAACGTAAAGTTGAAACCACCGCTGCCATCCTAGATAAATTACGCGACGACATTAAGCTGGATATGATTAGCGCAGATGTTGTCGACCCTAGAAGTGGTCGACCTACCCAAGCAACTATTGCATTTGCACTCTCATTTACCAGCCAATCACCTTCCATGGCGCAACAAGTGGCTAACGAATTGGTTAATTTATATCTCAATGAAAACGTTAAGCACCGTACCCAAGCCGTTTCCGAAACCAACGACTTTTTAGCGATTGAGGCAGATAAATTGCGTAGCCACATTTCCGAACTAGAGTCTGCGCTGGCTGATTTTAAAGAAAAAAACTCAACAAGTTTGCCAGAGTTACAACAACTCAACTTGCAACTGATGGATAGAAATGAACAACAAATCAATGAAATTGATAAACAACTCGCATCGTTGCAAGAACGAAAAATTTATTTACAATCTGAATTAGCACAAATCAGCCCAATTTTAGAGTCCTTTTCCGCCTCTGGCGCACGAATTTTCAGCTCCGGCGACAGATTAAAAGCGTTGCAATCTGAATATATTGCTTTAACTGCTAAGTACTCTGCCAATCATCCAGATGTATTAAAAGCACGTAAAGAAATTGCAGCGCTACAGAATGAGCTGGGCGGAGTCGATAAGGCGGAAATCACTAAACAATTGTTAGATAAAAAAGGCGAACTTACGCAACTTTCAGAAAAGTATTCTGCCGATCACCCAGATGTCAAAAGATTAACATTAACCATTAGCCGCCTTGAAGCTGAACTGCAAGCAGTTCCCCGCAAAAAACCCAAAAACGTTGCAGAAAAACCCGATAATCCCGCTTATATTCAATTACAGGCTCAGTTACAATCTGCAAACTCTGAAATCAATGCGTTACAACAATCCAAAAAATCTATCAAAAGTAAAATTGCGGATTACGAAAAAAGCCTACGCGCCTCTCCCCAAGTTGAGCGGAAGTATCACGATTTAAATTTAGATTATGATAATTCCATGATGAAATATCGTGAGGTCAAAGCCAAACAAATGGAAGCTGACATGTCCAAAACCATGGAAGCAGACCGGAAAGGCGAACGATTTTCGTTAATTGAACCTCCAATTTACCCTGAAAAACCTCTTAAACCCAACAGATCCTTAATAGTGCTGCTAGGGCTATTCATCGCTTTACTATCTGGTTTTGGATATGCACTACTTCGAGCAAGTATTGATCCAGGCATTTATGGTATAAATGACTTAAAAGCCATTACTGGAGCAGCACCTTTGATTGTCATACCCTTTTTATACAGTGAAGAAGAATTAACTAAAAAATCTCACGTAAAATGGTGGCTTGTTGCGACGCCAATGGTTTTACTAGTCATAGCACTGGTAATTATTCACTTTGCCTATGCACCTCTCGATGTGCTCTGGTATGCACTCCAAAGAAAATTAGGAATTACGATTGTTTAAATTTTCTAATCCGCAATTATCATCCACTCGAGGCTAAGAAAAATTATGGAACGTATTCAAAAAGCTTTAGAAAAAGCTAGCCAACAACGACCAATGCAGTCTTCGTATGTTGATTATCTTCATTCGCATTCGGTCGTCATTGATGATATTGCATACCATGAAACACAATCAATTCCCTGTAATAAGGCCACACTGATTAAAAATCGTGTGGTCGCCGCGGCGAAAAATGATCCTAGATCCGATATATTTCGTATTCTACGCACAAAAATTTTACAACGACTGCGCAGTAATAATTCCAATGTGATCGCGATCAGTAGTCCAACTTCAAATAACGGTAAATCATTAATTGCAGTTAATTTAGCCGTCAGTATTGCTATGGATGCGAATTACTCTGTTTTGCTAGCAGATTTTGACTTGCGTCACCCTTCAGTGCATGAATATTTCGGCATAAGCCCTGAATTTGGTCTAACCCATTATTTAGAAGAGGACAAACCAATTTCCGAATTGCTGATCAATCCTGGAATCGAGCGACTCGTAATTCTTCCTGCAGGGCAATCTACGCATTCTTCCTCCGAGTTGCTCTCCACCCCCAAAATGCTTGCCTTGGCAGCAGAACTCAAACATCGATACCCAAATAGAATAGTTGTCGTGGATTTACCGCCGCTGTTAATATCTGATGACGCTTTAAGTTTTGCGCCGAATGTCGACGCTTTAGTATTGGTAGTCGCAGAAGGTGAAAACACCAAAGATGAAGTTGAACGTAGTGTACAACTTATCGACCCAGAGAAATTTTTAGGGACAATTTTAAATAAATCTGCTGATATACGCCCTTCAGAATACTCATACTATTAACAGCTGTTCTAGCAATTTTTAGCCAGAAAAATTATGTATAAACAACATTATGGTTTTAAGGAAAGTCCATTCACGCTTGTACCCGATCCTGACTATCTCTATCTTACCAAGCAACATCGATTAGCACTTACCCTATTAAAATATGGCATAGATACTCAAGCTGGGCTCACGGTTATCAGTGGCGAAGTTGGATCCGGAAAAACTACGGTGATTCGAAAAATCATGAAGGAAACTGGGCGAGGTATTACGATAGGTTTAATATCAAATGCACATAGTTTATTTGGTGACTTGCTACAGTGGATTTTAATGGCCTTTGAC
Source organism: Methylococcaceae bacterium (assembly GCA_005779525.1). Classification (GTDB taxonomy): domain Bacteria; phylum Pseudomonadota; class Gammaproteobacteria; order Methylococcales; family Methylomonadaceae; genus SXIZ01. The sequence continues at coordinate 1,601 of SXIZ01000157.1, read as the reverse complement.
ATTAAAGTTCAACAGGACACTAAAGCGAGCCGCTATAAATTGCTTATGGACTTCTTGCTCAGTGAATATTCAAAGAATCGCAGAACGGTATTGGTCATTGATGAAGCTCAGAATATGGATGTGTCCACCCTAGAAGAACTGAGGCTGTTATCCAATATCAACGCCGACAAACATGTTGTATTGCAAGTCATTTTAGTGGGTCAGCCTGAGTTATTAGATTTATTGCGCAAACCAGAACTGCGGCAATTTGCGCAAAGAGTGTCAGTGAATTTTAATCTCAAACCGCTTAGTTACAGCGAAACTGCGGAATACATTCGTTATCGATTACAAATAGCTGGATCGACAAATACCATTTTCGACAAATACGCCGTGGCAGCTATCTATTACCACAGTAGCGGTATTCCAAGATTGATCAATCAGTTGTGTGATTTTGCTTTAGTCTACGGCTATGCCGAGGAACGCCAACAACTTGATCTTCAATTAACCATGGAAGTCATTAAGGACAAACATAGCGGCGGTATTTTTCCCAAAGTAACGGAAGAAAATCAAGAACAAGCTATTATCAAGGCCTTAATTTTAGAAAATAAAAATATTGATATTAGCGTGATTGAACCAACACCAGAGAACTTCAACCATATGGCAATATCTCTAGATTAATGCGTCATTTAAATAACGTCGTAAACGATATCACAACGTTATTTAACTGATGATATGCAGTTCTTTTTCTTTAGCTTAGAAAGAATCATGCTGAGTCGCTATCGCGACGGCTTTCTAATTGAGTTCACGCACCCGAAGGCGTTAGCACACGAAGTGCGAATGCCAGGACGGCGAGTCATTAGGCGACCCAGCTCAGTTATCCACCCAATTATGCAAAAACTTAACGGCAGTGGTGACTTCCATACTGTTCTACCCTGCTCTAGTACATTCTCAGCAACATCCCTACCCTACAACGTCCAGACCTTAACCCCGATTTCCTCAAAGTTTGCGGTTTTAAAACTCGCCATTACATCGATAAAACAGCCACCCTTGACTAATTTGCGTTGAAAATCTTCAATCGTAAATCCCAAAAATTGCTCATGCGCCACTGCAGCGATAATGGCATCTGCGCGCGGTAAATCTTCCCAAGCAAGCAGGCGTATACCATATTCATGCCAGGCTTCTTCGGCATCGGCGTTGGGATCGTGAACGAAAACTTCAACACCAAAGCTAAGCAATTCATTAATCACATCAACCACTTTGGTATTACGAATATCCGCACAGTTCTTTTTAAAGGTAAAGCCCAAGATATTGACGCGTGCACCTTTGACATAACTACCGCAAGCAATCATATTTTTTAGGGTTTGTTCGGCTATAAATTTACCCATCCCATCATTGATACGTCTTCCTGCAAGAATGACTTGCGGTTGATACCCAATCATGGCGGCTTTGTGGGTTAAATAATAGGGGTCAACACCGATACAATGGCCCCCGACCAAACCTGGAGTGTAAGGCATAAAATTCCACTTGGTCCCCGCCGCGGCTAAAACTTCTGCCGTACTGATCTTAAGCATGTCAAAAATAATGGCCAACTCATTCATTAACGCGATATTTAAGTCGCGTTG